>NZ_LVEG02000012.1 GCF_001614315.2 Halofilum ochraceum | reverse complement strand
CTTTACGCCCAGTAATTCCGATTAACGCTTGCACCCTCCGTATTACCGCGGCTGCTGGCACGGAGTTAGCCGGTGCTTCTTCTGTAGGTAACGTCAAGAGTCGCCGCTATTAACGACTACCCCCGTCTTCCCTACTGAAAGTGCTTTACAACCCGCAGGCCTTCTTCACACACGCGGCATTGCTGGATCAGGCTTTCGCCCATTGTCCAATATTCCCGACTGCTGCCTCCCGTAGGAGTCTGGGCCGTGTCTCAGTCCCAGTGAGGCTGATCATCCTCTCAGACCAGCTACGGATCGTCGCCTTGGTAGGCCGTTACCCTACCAACAAGCTAATCCGACATCGGCTCATCCAATAGTGCGAGGTCCGAAGATCCCCCGCTTTCCCCCGTAGGGCGTATGCGGTATTAGCCCGAGTTTCCCCGGGTTATCCCCCGCTACTGGGCAGATTCCGATGCATTACTCTCCCGTCCGCCACTCGTCGGCACCCCGAAGGGCCCGTTACCGTTCGACTTGCATGTCTTAGGCATGCCGCCAGCGTTCAATCTGAGCCAGGATCAAACTCTTCAGTTCAAACCTGATGTGGTCCGAAGACCACTAAATACAGCTTGATGAAAAGTTTTGACCCGAAACGCTCAAAGGCTGTTTCGGGACGCTTTCCATCGATTTCATTGCGTACCGCAATTCCATCGATACAAGCGCCCACACAAGTCACTTGATCCGTGTTTTTAAAGAGCGGGGGCCTGTTTTGCTTGCCCCGTCAGCGAGCCTTCGAATATTACGCTTGGTGCCGGATGCCGTCAATAGCTGATGGAACCGATACCGCTTTTTTCGAAGCTTGCCGCCGGCTTCGCCGGTGCCCGGCTTGCCGGGCGAAGCGGAGCATTATACAGCGCCGCCGGTCTTGGTCAACCCGTTTCGGCTCCGTTTCCCGGGGCCTCCGCGGCGGGGGTCTCAAGGGCGCCGTGCGCCCCGTTGTCCCCCTGATGAGGCGGCGCATTTTACACCCCAACTGGTGGTCGTCAACGCCTTTTCGCTATCGATTTCGCCAACCGTCGAACCCCCTTCCCCGGGGAGTTCGGCCCCGCATCGGGGCACGACCTTTCGACGCCCGGATCCCTGTGCTTCAGGTGACCGTGACACGGGCGTAACGGCGCTTGCCGACGCGGAATACGTGCACGCTGCCGCGACCGATCTGGAGATTCCGGTCTTCGACGCGCTCGCCATCGATCCGCACGGCCCCCTGGCCGAGCATCCGCAGCGATTCGGAGGTCGACCCGGTCAACCCGGCGTCGCGCAGCAAATGGGGCAACGGGATCACACCGTCTTCGGCGGCGGCAACTTCACGCTCCGGCACATCTTCCGGCCCGCCGCCCTGGCTGAACTGCGCGATGAACGCGGCCTGGGCCGCGTCCGCCGCGGCCGCGCCCTGAAAGCGCGCGGCCAGTTCATGCGCGAGCTCGAATTTGATATCGCGCGGGTTGCGGCCCTCCTCGGCGTCGCGCCGCAGGCGCTCGAGCTCGGCTTCGGGCCGCAGGCTGAGCAGGCGGAACCAGCGCCACATCAACTCATCCGAGATCGACATGACCTTGCCGAAGATACTCGGGGCGTCCTCTTCGATGGCGATGTAGTTATCGAGGGATTTCGACATTTTCTGGACGCCGTCGGTCCCTTCGAGCAGGGGCATGGTCATCACCACCTGGGGCGCCATCCCCTCCTGCTTCTGCAGCTCACGGCCGACCAGCAGGTTGAAACGCTGGTCCGTCCCGCCCAGTTCGACGTCGGCCTCGAGGGCGATCGAGTCGTACCCCTGGATGAGCGGGTACAGGAATTCGTGGATCGCGATCGGGCGCCCGTCGGCGTAGCGCTTGTGGAAGTCATCACGTTCGAGCATGCGCGCGACGGTGTGGCGAGCCGCGAGGCGGATCAGCCCGCTTGCGTCCATCGCGTTCATCCACTCCGAGTTGAACACAATCCGGGTGCGTTCCGGATCGAGGATCCGGAAGATCTGCTGCCGGTAGGTCTCGGCATTGGCCCGCACCTGCTCCGGGGTCAGCGGCTGACGCGTGGCGCTCTTGCCGGTCGGGTCCCCGATCATGCCGGTGTAATCCCCGATCAGGAACAGGACCTCGTGCCCGAGGCTCTGGAACTGGCGCAGTTTATTGATCAGCACCGTGTGGCCGAGATGCAGATCGGGCGCGGTCGGGTCGAAACCGCACTTGATGCGCAGGGGACGCCCACTGCCCATGCGCTCGACGAGTTCTTCGTCCAGCAGGATGTCTTCGGTCCCGCGCCGGATCAGCGCGAGCGCATCGGAATCGACGCCCGTCATCGGGGTCTCCATACGGTTGCGTGTCGGATTGCCGTCGACCGCCGGGCCGCTGACTGGCCCGCGCGAGCGGCGCATGATTGTAGCGATTCAGCCGCCGGGGATCATTTCTCCCGGCTACATCATCACGTCAATTGTAATGCGTAACCAATTGACGGTCGTGCGGGCGTGGGGCATCGTTGTGTACCCGGTTTCCGCGATCACACCCTCTCGTGAAGAACAAGACACGCATTCGATCCGATTACAGTACGCCGCTTGATGACTCCTCCGGCAAGCGCCCCAATCTCCACTGGGGATTGCGCTGGGCGGCTTTCACGCTGGGTTTCGTGGTCCTCGGCGTAGTCATGGCGAAGTCCCAGGAACCCGTCGCCGGGTCGCCGGATAGCGTCCGCGCGCAGGCGCGGGATTCGCTGCAGAGCGAATCGCTGGGTCTGCCAGCCGCCGCGGATCGGTCCAGCCGGACCGAGGCCGAGGCGCGTGAATCGGGCGTCGCGAACTGGCAAACGGTGACCGTCAGTCGGGGCGATACGCTCGCCCGTCTGCTCGAGGACGCGGGCATCGATCGCCGCACGGTTCACGAGATCGCCACGGCGGGCGACGCCGGACGCGCGATGACGCGTATCCATCCTGGCGATGATATCGACCTCGGGTTCGATGAAACGGGACGTCTTGTCCGCCTCGATTACCGCAAGGCGCCTGACCGCCGGATCGAGTTCAGCCGTGACGGCGAAGCCTTCGAGGGCCAGATCGTGAAGGAACCGCTTGAGCGGCGGCTGGAGCACGCCAGCGGCGTCATCCGGAGCTCGCTGTTTCAGGCCGCCGCGGATGCGGGGCTCGAGGACCGGATGATCATGGAGCTCGTCAGGATTTTCGGCTGGGATATCGACTTCGTACTCGACATCCGCCGCGGCGACCGCTTCACGGTAATCCATGAGGCCTTCTACAAAGAGGGCGACCGGGTCCGGACCGGCGACATCGTCGCGGCCGAATTCGAGAACCGTGGCACGGTCCACCGCGCGGTCCGCTACACGGACGCGCAGGGCGATACCGAGTACTTCGCGCCGGACGGCACTTCCATGCGCAAAGCCTTCCTGCGCACGCCGGTGGAGTTCAGCCGTATCAGTTCGCGGTTCGGCAAACGCTACCATCCGACGCTCGGCCGTATGCGCAATCACCACGGCGTCGATTACGCGGCACGCACCGGCACCCCCATCCGCTCCACCGGTGACGGCCGGATCGTGCAGCGTGGCCGTAATGGCGGATACGGCAACTTCATCCTGATTCGTCACGGCAGCCGCTACAGCACGGCCTATGCACACCTGCACCGGTACGCCAGTGGCCAACGGGTGGGCAGCCGGGTCGAGCAGGGTGAAGTGATCGGCTACGTCGGCAGTACCGGGCGCTCCACCGGACCGCACCTGCACTACGAATTCCGCGTCAACGGCGATCACCGGGATCCCTTGACCATGGAATTCCCGAGCGTCGATCCGATCCCCTCAGAGGAACAGGACCGCTTCCGGCAGGCGATCGCCCCGCTCGTCGCCCAGCTCGACACGCTGGACCGCGCGTACGCCGCGCTCGACGAGTGACGTCGATGTCGGCGTCCCTGTACGTCGGCCTGATGACCGGTACAAGCGCCGACGGTATCGATGCCTGCCTCGCCTCCTTCTCCGAGGACCGCCCCGTAGAACGGGCGCATATCCAGCGGCCGTTCGGTCACGCGCTCCGGGAACGGATCCTGGCCGCCTGCCGAGCGGATGCGAGTCTCGCGGACGCCGCCACCCTCGACGTGGAGCTGGCCGACGCCAGCGTGGCGGCGGTTCAGGGACTCCTGGCCGAGTCTGGAGCCCAGGCCACGGATATCCGCGCCATCGGCTCACATGGGCAGACGGTGCTCCACCGCCCACGGGGCCCCGCGCCCACGACGATCCAGCTCGGCGATCCGCATCGAATCGCCGTGCTGACGGGGATCGACACGGTCGCCGATTTCCGCCGCGCCGACATCGCCGCGGGCGGCGAAGGCGCCCCCCTCGCGCCGGCATTCCACGAGCACGTGTTTGCCCGCACGGATGAACGCCGTGCCGTGGTCAATCTCGGCGGGATCGCCAATATCACGCGGCTGTGCCCTGGCGAGCCGGTCCTCGGGTTCGATACCGGGCCGGCGAACGTCCTGTTGGACGCGTGGATCGGGCGGCAGTCGGGCGAGCGCTTCGACGCCGACGGCGCCTGGGCCGCCGGCGGTCGCGTGGACACGGATCTGCTGGAGCGCATGAGCGCGGACCCGTGGTTCCAGCGCCCGCCGCCGAAAAGCACCGGGCGCGAACTCTTCCATGCCGACTGGCTCGACGAGCACCTCCGGGCAATGTCTTCCCAGCCGCCTCCCCGGGACGTGCAGGCGACCCTGGCCGAACTGACCGCGCGCACGGTGGCCGAGGGCATCCGCCAGGCCGGGACGGTGGACCGGGTCCTGGTCTGCGGCGGCGGCGCCTACAACCGCGACCTGCTGGCCCGTCTCCGCCGGTGGCTGGACGGCCCGCCGGTCGAGACCACGTCCGAATACGGGATCGCCCCGAACCACGTCGAACCCATGGCCTTCGCCTGGCTGGCCCACCAGCGCATAGAGGAACGCCCCGGCAACTGCCCCAGCGTCACCGGCGCCAGCCGCGAACTCATCCTCGGCAGCCTCATCCGCGCTCCGCGGGGCGGCTAAAAGGCTGGAACCACGAATGAACACGAATGGACACGAATGCTGCCGCAGGGCGTATCGACCCTGGGGGAGCTTCGCTGAGGGCGTGGTGGTTCTGAAACCGAGGGAAGAACCACGGATAAACACAGATGAAAGTCAAAGGCGCCCCGTTGCGTACCTCGACCGCTAGATCTTCCAAACGGCCGTTTTCTTTGACTTTATCTGTGTTTATCTGTGTTCATCCGTGGTTCTTCTCCCCCATCCCGCTGGTACGACCTGACAGCGAAGCTCCCGCCGGCCTGATAGGCCCTGCGGCAGCATTCGTGTTCATTCGTGGTTCCCGCCTTTTCCGACGCCCGAAACGAAAAAAGCCGGCACAAAGGCCGGCTTTTCGGTAAGCGGTGGCGTGTCCCGCGTCAGGCCGAGAAGGACTGGCCGCAGCCGCAGGTGGTGACCGCGTTTGGGTTGCGGATGACGAACTGGGCGCCTTCCAGGTTCTCCGTGTAGTCGATCTCGGCCCCCTGGAGGTACTGGAAGCTCATCGGGTCGATCAGGAGCTTCACGCCTTCGCGGTCGATCTCGGTATCGCCGTCCTGGACCTCCTCATCGAAGGTAAAGCCGTACTGGAAGCCGCTGCAGCCTCCGCCGGCCACGAACACCCGCAGCATAAGCGCGGGATTGCCCTCCTCCTCGATCAGGCCCTTCACCTTGTGCGCGGCGCTGTCGGTGAAGATCAAGGGATCGGTTACGGGATTTTCGGCTTCGACGGCCATGGGCAGTGCCTTTCGGTATTTCCGGGAACGTGAATCAAGCTAGCATTCCCGACCGATTCAATCAAGATTGCCGATCGGGCTCCGTCGACGGATCGGGCTCGGCGGACGGACCGGGGACCACGTCCGCGTCGATGTCCAGCGACGGCTCGCCCGGCGGCTCGCGGCCCGGCTCATCCGCACTGCCCTCGTGCCCTAGATAGCGCTGTTGCACGTCGTCCGTACGCACCAGCTTGCCGTTGATTTCGGCCCCGCCCGCCATTTCCATGGTGTGGTAGTAGACGTCGCCCCGGACACGGGCGTTCTTCGCGAGGTCAAGGCGCCCACCCGCGAAGACATCCCCGGCTACAAAACCGTTGATGAGCAGATTCGGCACCCGGAGCTCGCCTTCGACGCGCCCGCGCTCACTGATGATCGCGACCGAGTCCGACTCGCCGTCCGCGTAGACATTGCCCTTGATGACGCCGTCGATATGCAGACCGCCGCTAAAATGCACGTCACCCACGATCTCGGTTTCGTGGCCGATCAGGGTATCGACTTTGTTCCCGCTACCCTTCGACTTCTTCGAGCTGTTCCCCAGCATCAGTTACGGACCTCCGGACAGCAGTGAATTCCACGGATAGTCTTTCTCGACCGGATCCACACGCCCCCCGGACGGCTCGACCCGCAGGCGTATGCGGATCGGGTCGAAAGACGCCGGTAACCGGATCCGCCCGCGCATGGTCTGGAAATAGCGGAAGCGGAACTTCGAATCGGCGTCGCCGTCGCCCGTGGCAACCTCATCGAGCTTGAGGGTGGCCCGTCCGTCGGGCCGATCACCCTCGATGCTGAAGTCTACGCGACCCGCCACGTACGTGTCATCGCTGTTGAGCTGGGTGAGCACGAGTTCATAGCGGTAACTGCGCGTGTCGCCCGGGACGGCGACGAGGCTCAGGCGCCGGATGCGGATCCCCGGCTGCATCTCCGAGGGCGAGACCAGATTCCGATAGAAGGCCAGTTCCTCCTCGAGCTCCGCGATCCGCTCCTCGCGCTCGGCCAGCGCGTCGCGCAGCCGTCCGATCGCATCGTTGTCGATCTGATGGGAACGCTTGAGCAGGGTGTTTTCTTCCGACAGCTCCGCCACGCGCCCGCGCAGTTCATCCAGCTGGATCCGCAGATGCGACTCGGTCGCGCTCGCCGCGCGCTCATGGTAGCCGCCGTCGCGCACGCCCTTGCTGTACAACGACCAGCCGCCAACGCCCAGCAGGACAATGATGACCGCCGTCACGATCGCGGTGCGTACGGGGCGATGCCGCCGTACCCGGAACTCCGCGCCCAGCGAGGGATAGCGGCGCTGGTCACTCATGCCGGGACACTTTTCCCCGCAAACCGGATCCGTTGGCGATCAAGGCAGCAGGGCCACGTGGCCGAGCCCGGTCGCTTCGTCGAGACCGCACATCAGGTTCATGTTCTGGATCGCCTGGCCGGCGGCCCCCTTGACGAGGTTGTCGATCACCGCGAGCACGATCACGCGGTTCGTGGCGGAGTCCGGCCGATGGACCGCCATCCGGCAGACGTTCGCGCCGCGGACACTGCGGGTCTCCGGATGGCTCCCCGGCGGCAGCACGTCGACGAACGGTTCCGCCGCGTAGCGCGTCTCGTACAGGTGCTGCAGGTCGTCGGCCGCTCCGGTCAGCTCTGCGAACAGCGTCGCGTGAATCCCGCGGATCTGGGGCACGAGGTGCGGCACGAAGGACAGCTCGACCGGCGTCGCCGCGACATCGTTCAGACCCTGGCGGATCTCCGGCAGATGCCGGTGGCCGCCGGCGCCGTAAGCGCGCGTGCTGTCGGCGGTCTCGGCCAGCAGCAGATCCGCGCGTTCCTTGCGGCCGGCGCCGGTGGCGCCGGATACCGCACTGGCGACCAACCGGTGGGGATCGACGATGCCCGCTTCGACCAGTGGCAGCAGGCCGAGCTGAATGGTGGTGGGATAGCAGCCCGGGTTCGCCACCAGACGGGCGCTGCGGATCGCGTCGCGATGGACCTCCGGCAGACCGTAGACCGCCTGCGCCAGCCACTCGGGGGCGACATGCTCGCGCCCGTACCAGTGCGCGTACTCCGTGCGGTCGCGCAGCCGGAAATCGGCCGAGACGTCGACGACGCGCACACCGCTTTCCAGCAGCGCGGGCGCCTGCTCCATGGCGGTACCATTCGGCGTCGCGAAGAAAACGATATCGCACTCGGTGAGCCGCGCCGCCGCGGGGGTCTCGAACACGAGATCAGTGACCCCGCGCAGATTGGGGAAGCGGGCATCGACGCGCTGACCGTCGGCGCCGCGCGAGGTGATCGCGATCACCTCGACGTCCGAACGGCCGGCGAGCAGGCGCAGGACCTCGACCCCGGTATACCCGGTGCCGCCAACGATACCGACGCGAATCATGTAACCCCCATCTAATGGCGAGCGGATGATGATACTGCTCATCGGCCGGTGCCGGCCAGTGGACCCGACGGATGGGGCGGCGCGCGGCTGTGCTACCGTGACCGGCCGTTCAAGCGGTTCCGGATCACGGGGAGATCGGCATGCTCTGGCTGAAGGCCTTCCACATCATTTTCATGGTGACCTGGTTCGCCGCCCTGTTCTATCTGCCGCGCCTGTTTGTCTACCACGCCATGCTGGACGCCGACGACGAGCTCGGCGATGCCCGACTGCGCACGATGGAGCGCAAACTCTTCCGCGGCATCATGACGCCGGGCGGCGTCCTGACGGTCGGATCGGGGCTGGCGCTGATGTACGCTTACGGGCCGATCGTGGCCCACTGGGGCTGGCTCCACGCCAAACTCGTGCTGGTCGCCGCCCTGATCGCCTACCACGTCTGGTGCGGCTTCCTCCTCCGCGACTTCGCCCACGGCCGCAACCGCCACAATCACGTCTGGTACCGCTGGTTCAACGAGGCCCCGACCCTGCTGCTCGTCGGCATCATCATCCTGGCCGTCGTGCGGCCGTTCTGACGCGGGTTTTAGGAACCACGAATGAACACGAATGGACACGAATGCTGCCGCTTGGCGTATCGACCCTGGAGGAGCTTCGCTGAGAGCGTAGTGGCCCTGAAAATCCGTGGAGAACCACAGATGGACACAGATAAACACAGATAAGGTCAAAGAAAAGGGCGGCGGGGCAGGGGCACGCGGTCTTGGCCTACGCTCTATCGCCTTTGATTTTCATCTGTGGTTCTTTGCTCTCCATCCGGTTGGCTCCCACCTGACAGCGCAGCTCCTCCGGGCTCGATACGCCCTGCGGCAGCATTCGTGTCCATTCGTGTTCATTCGTGGTTCTATTATTTGCCTGCCCGGATGAGCCCACCGATGCCCGCGCGTTCGATTTCTTCGATCATCATGGCGCGGACTTCGCGGCCGTCTTCCATTTCGAGGGCGCGTTCGAGGATCTCGCGGGCGCGCTGGTAGGAGAATGAGCGGATTACCCACTTGATCCGCAGCAGGCTGCCGGCGCTCATCGACAGGCTGTCGATGCCCATGCCGAGCAGAAGGATGGCGCCCAGCGGATCGCCCGCGAACTCGCCGCAGATGCTGACCGGCTTGCCGTGGCGGGCGGCGCCGCGCTTGATCTGGACCAGCGCGGCCAGCACCGCCGGGTGCAGGCTGTCGTAGATCTTGGCGACCCGTTCGTTGTTGCGGTCAACCGCCAGCAGATACTGGGTGAGGTCGTTGGTGCCGACCGAGATGAAGTCGACGCGCTTGGCGATCGCCTCGATCTGATAGACGGCGGCCGGTACCTCGATCATGACGCCGATCGGCGGCAGCGGCGTATCGAGCCCCTCATCCAGCAGTTCCCGGTGCGCACGCTGGATCAGCGCCATCGACTGCTGCAGCTCCTCGAGCCGCGAGATCATCGGCAGCATGATCGACAGGTTGCCGATGCCCTCGTTCGCCCGGAGCATCGCCCGGACCTGGGTGAGGAAGATCTCGGGATGATCCAGCGTGACGCGGATGCCGCGCCAGCCGAGAAACGGGTTGTCCTCTTCGACCGAGAAATAGGGCAGCGTCTTGTCGCCACCGATATCGAGCGTGCGCAGGATGCACGGCGCCGGCGCGAATGACTCCAGCGGGCGGCGGTAGATCTGCACCTGCTCGTCCTCGCCCGGGAAACGGTCGCGCACCTGGAACGGCATCTCGGTGCGGTACAACCCGAGCCCATCCGCGACCTCGATCAGCGCGGGACTGATCTCCGCCTGCAGACCGGTATTCGCGAACAGCGATATCCGGGTGCCGTCGGTGGTCACCGTCGGCAGATGCTTCAGATCCTGGAGCTGCTCGGTGAGTTCGTGTTCCTCGCGCTCGAGCCGGACGAACTCCTCCTTGATGTCGTCATCCGGCTGGACGAACACCCAGCCGAGATAGCCGTCGACGATCAGCTCCTTGCCTTCCAGCCGGGCGATCGGGAGGTCGGCCGCGCCCATCACGGTGGGGATCCCGAGCGCGCGCGCCAGGATGGCGACATGCGAGGAGCCGGAACCGCGCATGGAGACGATGCCGGCGAGGCGCTCCTGTGGGACCTCGGCGATCTGTGCGGCGCTGACCTCGTGCCCGGCGAGAATGGTCTGCCGTGGATACTCGCGCGGGCCGTTCTGCTGGTCGCGGCCGAGCTTGACCAGGATCCGCCGCCCGAGATCGCGGATGTCGCTCGCGCGTTCCGCGAGATACGGATCGGCCATATCCTGGAACTGGTGCACGTGCGAGCGGATGCTCTCGCGCAGACCGGCCGGGGCCCAGAGGCCACCGCGGATCACGCGTTCCGCCTCGGCCCAGAGCGATTCGCCGTCCAGCATCATCACGTAGACATCGAACAGCGCGCGCTCTTCCTCCGGCAGCACGGTCCGCATCTCTTCCGAGAGGTTGCGGATATCGACCTTGGTCGACTCGATCGCGTCGCGCAGCCGTTGCAGCTCCGCCTCGGGATCATCGGTGCGGCGATCGGGGATGTCGTCGAGCGCCGCCGGCGAATAGGCGACCACGCACTCCCCGATGCCCACGCCGAGCGCGCCCGACAGCCCCTTGACGATACCGGCGCCGCCGGCCTGTCCGCTCTGGACGAGGAAGGCCTCCTCACCGACGACGGCGTGCATGATGCTGGCGGCGAGCTGCGCCGCCAGCGTGACCATGAACGTGACGACGTCCTCGCCGAAGCGGCGGCCCTCGCGCTGCGATACCACGAGCACGCCGAAGACGCGGCTCTGGTGGATGATCGGGACCCCGAGGAAGGTCTCGAACAGCTCCTCGCCGTAGGCGTCCGTATGGAGGAAACGCGGATGACTGGTCGCGCGTTCGAGATTGAGCGGCTCCGCCCGCTGCGCCACCAGCCCGACGAGGCCCTCTTCGGGGGCGAGGCTGAGGCGTCCGATGGCGTCGCTGTTGATGCCGTAGCCGGCCCGCAGTACCAGGCGCTGGGGGCCATCCTCGAGCTGAGTGAGGTACACCGAACAGGCATCGACGCCCAGGGCGCCGTGCAGGCGACGGACGATGATATCCAGCGCAGCGTCCAGGCCGGGCGCGGCGCTGACTTCCTGGACTATCCGGCGCAGCGTCGAGAGCATGCAGACGTCCCGGTCGGGAGGGCGTGCCCGTGGCTCACGGGCTAGCCGCGGGATCCCGCTGCCGGCGCGTACTCCGGAAACAGCAGGGGCGCAAGTTCGCGCAGGGCTTCACGATACACCGCCTGCTTGAAGAAGATCACGTCCGTTGGCGGGTGCCAGTAATCCACCCAGCACCAGTCATCGAACTCGGGCCGGTCGCTGGCGCCAAGATCGACGCAGGACTCGTCCCCGACAAGCCGCAGCATGAACCAGCGCTGCTTCTGGCCGATACAGACCGGGCGCGAGCGACGCCGGATATAGCGGGCGGGCAACTCATAGCGCAGCCAGTCCCGGGTGCAGCCCATCACCTCGACGTGGCCGGGCTGCAGGCCGGTTTCCTCGGCCAGTTCCCGATACATGGCAGCGCGCGCGGACTCACGCGCCTGGATGCCGCCCTGGGGGAACTGCCACGCCTCCTGCCCCTTGCGCCGCCCCCAGAACAGGCGTCCCTCGTCGTTGGAGAGTATGATCCCGACGTTGGCTCTGTATCCTTTCGAATCAATCACTTACGGAATCACCACCGAATCGGCTTCTGGATTTATTGTTACACGAATACCCGCAAGGCGCCACCGGATCGCTCTGCTACAATGCGCTCCCCGTCCCCGGGAACACTGACCGTGCGACTCGCGATTTTCGACCTCGACAACACCTTGATCACGGCCGACAGCGATCACCTCTGGGGCGAGTATCTCGCGGAGCGCGGCATCGTCGACGGCGAGCATTACCGGCGCCAGAATGACCGGTATTACGCCGAGTACCAGGCCGGGACACTGGATATCCACGAGTTCCTGCGCTTCTCGCTGCGCATCCTCGCCGAGACGGACCCGGCCGAGCTGGCGCGCCTGCGCGCCGGCTTCATCGAGGAAAAGATCGCCCCGATCGTCGCCCCGGGCACCCCGTCGCTGCTCGCGCGCCACCGGGACGCGGGCGATCACCTGATGATCATCACCGCGACCAATTCCTTCGTAACGGAACCGATCGCCCGGATGCTCGGGGTCGAGACCCTGATCGCGACCGACCCCGAACAACGCGACGGCCGCTACACCGGGGATGTCAGCGGGACACCCTGCTTTCGCGAGGGCAAAGTCGAGCGCCTGGGGCTATGGCTGGAGGAGAACGGGGCCGATCTCCAGGGGAGCGCGTTCTACAGTGACTCGCACAATGATCTGCCGCTACTGGAACAGGTCGAACGACCCTGTGCGGTCGATCCGGATGAGCAACTCGCGGCGGCGGCGCGCGAGCGCAACTGGCCGGTGATCAGCCTACGGGGCGATTGACGGCGTTCGCCACTGGCTCAGCCGCGCGCGCCGAATACGGCGCTGCCGACACGCACCAGCGTAGCCCCCTCCTCCACGGCGACTTCAAGGTCGCCCGACATGCCCATCGAGAGCACCGGGAGCGCCTGGCCGGACCGCTCCTGCAGATCGTCCCGCAGCCGGCGCAGTGTGCGGAAACAATCGCGCGTGTCCTCGGGGTCTTCGCTGAAGCGGCCGATCGTCATCAGCCCCTTCCATTCCAGCTCCGGCCGCTTCGCGATGACGGTCGCGAGTTCGGCCGCGGCCTCCGGCATGACCCCGAACTGGCTGGCGGCGCCGGAAGTGTTGACCTGCATCAACACCTCGCGGCTCTCACCGCGCGCGGCCAGCTGATCCGCCAGGCGTTCGACGAGATTCTCCCGGTCCAGGGTCTCGATGCAGGTGACGAACCCGAGTGCCTGTTTGACCTTGTTGCGCTGCAGATGGCCGATCAGGTGCCAGCTCACGCCCTGATCGGCCAACGCCTCCGCCTTGGCGGCGGCGTCCTGGACACGGTTCTCCGCGAGCGTTCGATAACCCGCCTCGATCGCCCAGGCGATACGCTCGGGCGGCACCGTTTTCGTGACCGGCAGCACCGCCACGCCGGCGCGATCGCGACCGGCGCGCTCACACGCGGCGTCGATGCGCCGTTCCACCTCCGCCAGGGCCGCCTGGACCGCGGTGCGATCCCGATCGGCATCTACGGGCTCGTTCACTTCTGCGTCCTCCCGGTGCGACACCACCCGGACCTGCCCGTCAGTGTAGACATCGAATGACGGTGCAGCCGTCGTGGGGCCTCAGAAACCGTACTGCAGCGAAACCGCCGTGAACCGGTCCGTTTTCTCGGTGCCCGCGGGCACGTCGCTGTTGTGTTCGATGGTGTAGGAGAGCACCCACGACAGGTTGCCCGCGAACTTCGAGCGGATCGCGCTCACGCTGCTCGTCGAGGTGTTTTCCTCGCCGGACTCCACCTGCAGCTCCTGGCTGAATTCGCTGACCTCCGACAACTGCCAGTCGAAGTCCCCCCGCAGCACGCCGATCGTATCGTATTCACGCTCGTTGGTGCCGTCCGGCTCGGCGACCCGACGACCCGCACCGACCTCCAGATCCAGTTCGACGTCCTCGGTTTCAATGAACCTGCGGCCGAGACCGGAGGCGAGCGAGGCACGACGATCGAAGGCGCCGAAGCGATCGCGCTCATAACGCCCGACCACGAAGAGATAGGTGCGCTCGGTAATGCGGTAGTCCGACTGCAGCCGCCCCGCGTAGCGCTCGGCGGATTCCTCGCCGTCTTCCGACGCCTGGTAGCCGTTGACCGCCGCGGTATGCCGCCACTTGTCATACTCGACTTCGGTCTCGACATCGAGTTTGACGCTCTCGCTCTCGGTGTTGCCGGAGGCGCTGAACAGACCCAGCGTGACGTTGCCGGAGACCTCGGGATACTCGGGCGTCTCCGCTGAACCGTCACCGGCGGCATCTTCATCGGCGAAGACCGGCGTGGCGAGGAGGGACAGTAACAGGGCGCCGCAGGCGGCGCGGGAGGGGCAGGTGATCAAGACGCTCTCCAGTTGATTGCCATGCGAACTCCGCGGGAACCGGGCGGCGCCGCGATAAGTGATCGCGCGATGGTACGGACCCCGGCACCGTCCCGGCAATGACGGCCGGCACTGCGGTGGCGGCATACCCGCATTGCTGTTACGTTTGCCGGCTGTCCCTGTTTCGAACCGGAAGCCCGAGCAGATGAACGCGCCGCGTCGCATCCTGGTCACGAGTGCCCTGCCCTACGCCAACGGCCCGATCCATCTCGGGCACATGGTCGAGTACGTGCAGACCGATATCTGGGCGCGCTTTCAGCGCCTGCGTGGCAATCAATGCGTGTACGTCTGCGCGGACGACGCGCATGGCACGCCGATCATGCTCAAGGCGCAGCAGGAAGACACGACCCCCGAAGACCTGATCTACCGGTTCAGCGCCGAACATCAACGCGATTTCGCCGACTTCCTGATCGGTTTCGATACGTATTACAGCACGCACTCGGAGGAGAACCGGGAACTCGCGGAGACCATTTACACGCGGCTGCGCGACAACGGCCACATCGCCGTGCGCACCATCGAACAGGCCTTTGACGAAGAGGCCGGCATGTTCCTGCCCGACCGCTTCATCAAGGGCGAATGCCCGCGCTGCGGCGCGGCCGGCCAGTACGGTGATTCCTGCGAGGTCTGCGGCGCGACCTACACGCCCAACGACCTGAAGAATCCGGTCTCGGCGCTGTCCGGCTCCACGCCGGTCACGCGCGAATCCGAACACCACTTCTTCCAGCTGGCCGACTTCACCGACATGCTGCGCGAGTGGACCCGGGGCGGTCATCTGCAGCCGGCGATCGCGAACAAACTGGATGAATGGTTCGAGACCGGTCTCGCCGACTGGGACATCTCGCGCGACGCCCCCTACTGGGGCTTCGAGATCCCGGATGCGCCCGGCAAGTACTTCTACGTCTGGCTCGACGCGCCGATCGGCTACATGGCGGCCCACCGCCACTGGTGCGATCGCAACGGCGAGGATTTCGACGCCGTCTGGGGTGCGGAAAGCGACGCCGAGCTGTATCACTTCATCGGCAAGGACATCGCCTATTTCCACACGCTGTTCTGGCCGGCCATGCTGCACGGCGCCGGTTTCCGCACGCCGGACGGCGTCTACTGCCACGGCTTCCTGACCGTCGACGGCCAGAAGATGTCGAAGTCGCGGGGCACCTTCATCAAGGCGCGCACGTATCTCGACCATCTGGGTCCGGAGTATCTGCGCTATTACTTCGCCGCCAAGCTGTCCGCCGACGTCGACGACCTCGACCTCAACCTCGACGACTTTATCCAGCGCGTGAACAGCGATCTGGTCGGCAAACTCGTGAACATCGCCAGCCGCTGCGCCGGGTTCATCAGCAAACGCTTCGACGGCCGACTCGCCGGAGAACTGGAGGCGCCGGAACGCTTCGAGGAGATGGTCGCCGCCGGCGAGTCGATTGCCGCCGCGTACGAGCGCCGCGACTTCGGTCGCGCCATGCGCGAGATCATGGATCTCGCCGATGACGCCAACGCCTGGATCGCGGAGCGTGCACCGTGGCAGGCCATCAAGGAAGAAGGCCGCGAGGCCGAGGTCCAGCGGGTCTGTACCCAGGGTCTGAACTGCTTCCGCACGCTGATGGCCTGGCTCAAACCCGTGCTGCCCGAGACGGCCGCACGCACCGAGGCGTTCCTGCAGTGCGATCCGCTCGACTGGGACAACGCGGCGCGGCCGCTGCTGGACCATGAAATCGCGAAGTTCAAACCGCTGATCACGCGGATCGAGCGCACCACGATCGACACCATGCTCGAGCAGTCAAAGGCCGATCTCGCCGGCAATGCCGGCGCCGAGGCGCCCGCCGGGCCGCCGGGCGGCGAGGAGATCGCCGAGACCATCAACGTCGACGATTTCTCGAAGGTCGACCTGCGGGTCGCGCGCATCGCCGCCGCCGAACGCGTCGAGGGCGCCGACAAACTGCTGCGGCTCACGCTCGACCTGGGCACGGAGCAGCGCACCGTGTTCGCGGGCATCCGCAAGGCCTACGATCCGGCTGCCCTCGAGGGCCGACTGACGGTCATGGTCGCCAACCTGGCACCGCGGAAGATGCGCTTCGGCACCTCCGAGGGCATGGTCCTCGCCGCCGGCGACGGCGAAGGCATCCACATCCTCTCACCGGACAGCGGCGCCGAGCCGGGCATGCGTATCCGCTGACGCCTGACAGGGAGAATCCGTGTACTGTGGGGGCTTGGAACCGCCAATTGATCTCTCGCCAAGACGCCAAGCGCGCCAAGTGGTAAACCGAAAAAAAACACGACCATCCAATACCTTGCGGCCCCGCCCAAATGACCGGGATCAGGTGTGGTTCAACGCTGCCTGAACCCTCATATTCCGCATCACCCGGGGCATCGGGGACTATGTTCGTTCCAAACATGCTTTTCTTGGCGCGCTTGGCGTCTTGGCGAGAACCGCTTTTTTCAGACCCTCCCAACCATCAGCAAACGGATTTTCCGGCATGGAAGGTGTGATCGGACTGTTCCTCGGGGCCATCGGACTGGGCTTGTTGCACGGCATGGAGCCGGGGCATGGCTGGCCGGTGGCGGCGGCGTGGGCCTCGGCGCGGCGGGGCCGGTGGGGCGCCGGCGTGATCGCCGCGGTGGTGATCGGGATCGGTCATCTGGTGAGCAGCATTGCCGTCGTGCTGCTGTACTTCGGCATCAAGGAATATTTTGACCTCGGCGCCAGCGGCTGGATGGACTGGATCGCCGGTGGGCTGCTGCTCGCGCTGGCCGCCTGGCAGTTGCGCGCCGCGCTGCGCGGAGGACATCACCACCATCATCATCACGGCCATCAGCATGACCACGGTGACGGCCCCGCCCCCACGGCCGGGCTCTGGCCGCTAGCGGTGTTCGCGTTCACGCTCGGATTCGCCCACGAAGAGGAATTCCAGATCATCGCGCTGTGCACCGGCTCGGCGCTGTGCCTCGAGCTGATGCTGTCGTATGCGCTCGCCGTGATCACCGCACTGGTCGCCCTGACCCTGCTGCTGGTCGCCGGGCTGCGGCGGTTCGCGCACCGGCTCGAGCATGCCGAACGGGGGCTGACGCTGATCTCGGCGGGGATTCTTGGGTTGATGGGGGTCGGGTTTCTGTTTGGTTTGTTCTGAGGTTTGTACGTGGCGGAGGCGTTTGGGGGTGTTGTCACTGTGATGGATGTGGGTGGGTTTCGCCCGCTGTCGCGGGCGAGTTCCTTTCTTTTGCGTGAAAAGAAAGGAACCAAAGAAAGCACGCCCTGACCGGCTCGGCCTGCCCGGGTCAAGAGTGATCACCGCGATCGCGTTCGCCTGCGGGCAGAAGGGAACCACCAGCAGTGCACGCAGTCGGGACCCGGGCAGGCTCCCCTGTGCTTCTCGGGTCGAGTGGGGCGCGCAGACGGCACGTCCGTGTGCCGACTGCGCGGAGCCGGCTTCCTGCCGGCTCCCCTTCGGGCCTGATCCACTCGCCCCTGCGATGCTCGGCGAGCCAGACGGGATTAAACCCCGTAGCCGAACCAACTCGGGACTTCGTACAGCGCTGTCGCAGCGCCTGGGCCGCGCAGCGAGGGCATCCGTCATCGCGAGCGAGCGCGGCGATCCAGTGCAGGCACAGCATCGCTCACCCACTTTGCGGATCACGAAGTCCATGCACCGATCGGCAAACGGTTCGCCCGTTTGGAGCGCCGAGCATCGCAGCGAGCGCCGGATCAGGCCGCGAAGCGGGACTCGCCAGGACGGCGAGTCCGCGCAGTCGGCACACGGACGTGCCGTCTGCGCGCCCCGGCGCTCGCGAGAAGCACAGGGCACCTCGTCGCCCTCGGCCGCCAGCAACTGGTCGCGGGAACCGACGGGCACGACCCGATCATGTCCGTATCGCCGCAAAGAATCCCCGCCGAGGGCGGCGGGGCGCGCCAACCAGGGCACGCTTTCTTTGGTGACTTTCTTTTCGTGCAAAAGAAAGTCACTCGCCCGCGACAGCGGGCGAAACCCGACCCACACATCCCAGTGGAACCCACCCCGGATAACCACCCACGACAGCACAACCAAACCGCCGGTATCATGCACACCATGCATGATGACCACACGCAAACCGTGAACCGCGGAAACGACCAGACCCTGACCGACCGCGGAAACGACCAGACCCTGACCGACCGCATCGATGCACTGCTGCCGCAGACGCAGTGCACGCAGTGCGGCTATGACGGCTGCCGGCCCTACGCCGAGGCGATCGCCGCGGGGGAAGCGGATATCAACCGCTGTCCGCCGGGCGGCAGTGAGGGAATCGATGCGCTGGCGGCGCTGCTGGGTTCCACGAGCAAGCCCATGGATCCCGAGTGTGGTGAACCCGTGGAGCAACCCGTGGTCGCCTTCATCGACGAGTCGGTTTGTATCGGCTGCACCAAGTGCATCCAGGCCTGCCCCGTTGACGCCATCCTCGGGGCCTCGCAACAGATGCACACCGTGATCGCGTCGGAGTGCACCGGCTGCGAACTGTGCATCCCGCCCTGCCCGGTCGACTGCATCTCGCTCGAGCCGTCCCCGGACCCGACCCCGTTGCGCGAGCGCGCGGAATACTTCCGCGCCCGGTACCACGCGCGCAATGAACGCCTCGAACGGCGGCGGCGTGAGCGCGAGGCGGCGCGGGCGGCGAAGCGGCCCGACGGGGATCGCGAGAGCCGGCGCGCGGAGGTCGCGGCAGCCGTCGAGCGCGCCCGCGCGAAACGTCGGCGCACCACGGATCAGCGATGAACCGCGCCAGGCGCGAACAGATCATGGCCCGGCTGGCGGAGCGCGACCCGGAACCGACCACGGAGCTGCATTTCGAGACGCCGTTCCAGCTGCTGATCGCCGTCATCCTCTCCGCCCAGTCGACGGACCGGGGCGTGAACGCCGCGACGGCCCGCCTGTTCCCGGCCGCGCCGGACGCGGAATCGATGCTCGCGCTCGGCGTCGAGGGAGTAAAGGAACATATCCGCACGCTGGGCCTGTTCAACAACAAGGCGAAGAATGTCGTCGAGACCTGCCGCATGCTCGTCGAGCATCATGGCGGCGAGGTACCGCGCGACCGCGCGGCGCTGGAGGCGTTACCGGGCGTCGGGCGAAAGACCGCGAACGTGATCCTGAATACCGCCTTCGGCGAACCGACGATCGCCGTGGATACGCACATATTCCGCGTCGCCAACCGCACGGGCTTCGCACCCGGCAAGAATGTGCGCGCGGTCGAGGATCAACTGGTGAAGGTGATGCCCAAGGCCTACCTGCGCCACGCCCATCACTGGCTGATCCTGCACGGGCGCTATGTCTGTACCGCCCGTAAACCCCGCTGCGGTGACTGCCGGATTCACGATCTCTGCGAATACCCCGACAAGACCGCGTGAGGCAAACCGATGTTCGGCAATGATCGCGAAAGCATGCGGCGTTATTACGTCGAGACCTGGCGCAAGGCGAATGCCGGGGAGACGCTCGATCCGATGGAGCGGATGGTGGCGACCGTAATCTCGGAGCACCCGGAATACCAGCCGCTGCTGGCACCCGGCAACGAGGCGGTGCTCGACCGCGACTACATGCCCGAGGACGGGCAGACGAATCCGTTCCTGCACATGGGCATGCACATCGCCCTGCGCGAACAGACCGGCACCGATCGACCACCAGGCATCCGCGCCCTGTTCGAGCAGCTCGCGCGCCACGAGGGGGACCACCTCGAGGCCGAGCATCGGCTGATGGAGCCGCTGGGCGAGGTGCTGCACGCGGCCCAGCGCGCGGGCACGCAGCCCGACGAGGCCGACTATCTGGAGCGGGTGCGGAAGGTGGTCACGCAGGCGACCGGAGACAAGCCCGACGCCTGAGCATCGAGTCCTGCCCGGGGGAGAATCGGTTCTCGCCAAGACGCAAAGGGCGCCAGGGAACGCAAAGGAGGCGGAATGTCTCGGGAGGCCGCAACGCGTAGCGCGGATGCAGGCACAGCCGGAATCCGGGCGAGGGGCTCCTGCACAGAGCGCGCGTGACCGCATGCGGCGCGCGGTTCCCCGGATTCCGTTTCACTTCATCCGGGCTACGAACTGCTCGATCTGCCAAGCCCACCGTTCATGGCGACCTTTGCGCGCGCCGCGCCGCTGCGTGAATCCCCCGACCAACCCCGGATCAGGCCCCGCGTTTCTTCGGGTAATCGAACTCGATACACGTCCCGCCCTGGTCGGGCAGATCCGCCCAGCGGTCAATGGCGAAATGCATCCGCACCACGGCGGCGGTCGGCAGTTTTTTCGCATGAAGGCCACACAATCGTTCCGCGGCTATTTGCAGCGTCGGGTTGTGGCCGACCAGCGCGACCCGGTCAAAACCATCGTGCAGCCCACGCGCCAGCATCGGGATTTCATCAGCGCCGGCGTGGTAGAGCCGGGGTTCTTCCACGACCGCCCCGGCCGGGAGACCAGCGGCACCCGCCAGTGCCACGGCGGTGGCCCGGGCGCGCTCGGCATCCGAAGTGACAATGCGCTCGGGTACGCTGCCCGTACGGGCCAGACGGCGGCCCATTTCGGGCGCATCGCGCTCGCCGCGCGGTGCCAAGGGGCGCTCGTGATCCGGGAGATCGCCTTTCCAGCTGGATTTGCCATGCCGGATCAGAATCAATTCCTTCATCGATCGCTCCTCCAGCAACCTGCAACCTGATCGGGTCACGAACCTTGCCACGGTCCATGTCGCGACGATGGACGTTGTAGTGACTCACGCAGACAGCGGGTGGCCGCGCTCCAGCAAACGACCGACCGCCCACAGCCCGGCCCCAGCCAATGCGAGTGCAAACGGGATCCACACGGCGGCGATGGCGCCGAACAGGTTCGGTGCCTGCATCAGGGTGGTCATAAGCGAGTCCTGGTACCAGAAGAACCACTGATGGTCGTCCGGGAATACAACCTCGTGCAGCGCGTAGAACAGCTCGACCGGGCCGATCGCGAGGAGCGCGACACCGGCCACGCCGAGCATCACGGCGGCCCCCCCGAGGAACCGCCGCGCCGAGGGCAGCGTACGACGCCGCCACCGGGCCTCGGCGGCGAACACGATCACGAGCGCCAGGGCCGTGATGCCGGCGTTTTCGAACCAGCCGACCAGACGGGCCACATCGCGCAGATGTACGATCTCGGGCTCGCGCAGCAGGCGTCCGATCTCGCGGCCGTCGGGGGCGTGGTAGCGCAGTTCGGCGAGACCGCGGCCATCGGCATGGATCGCATCGACGATGGCGGCGAACAGACGGGCCCGCTCGCCCGCGGTCGTCTGCTCGAAGCCCTGGCGCCAGCGGTTCTCGGGGCCGTAGCGCGCGATCGTGTCATCGATTCCGAGCGCCTCGTGCCAGACCGGATAGGCGAAATCGAAGGCCGCAAGGGCCTGCCAGGAAACGAACAGACTGGCGATGAGCAGCGCGCCGGCGAACACGGACCAGTACAGTGCCGCGAACGGCCGGGCCACGCGGTTCACTCGTCGCGCTTGGCGGCCTGCCAATACCCTTCCAGGGTATCCATCGGCATGCCCGCCGTGCCACCGCCATCGCGCCGTGCATGCCCCTCCACCGCGCGGAAGCGGCGTTCGAAACGCTGACCGGCACGGCGCAGCGCGGTCTCGGCGTCGACGTCCAGATGGCGCGCGAGATTGACCGCGGCGAACAGCAGATCCCCGACTTCGGCCTCACGGGCATCCGGATCCTCACCGGCGGCCTCGATCTCCTCCAGTTCCTCGCGCACCTTGGCGGCGGGGCCGGAGGCATCGGGCCAATCGAAACCGGCGCGGGCGGCCCGGCGTGAGAGCTTCTGCGCACGGGTCAGGGCGGGCAGCCCCAGGGTCACGCCCGCGAGCGCACTCGGGTCGGATTCACCGCGTTCGGCGCGCTCGTCGGCCTTCGCCTGTTCCCAGAGCTGTTCACGCGTATCCGCGTCGGTCGCGCCCGCCTCGCCGAATACATGCGGGTGGCGCCGGATCAGTTTGGCCGCGAGCCCGTCGGCGACGCCCTCGAAATCGAACGCATCGCGCTCCTCGGCCATGCGGGCGTGATAGACGACCTGCAGCAGCAGGTCGCCGAGTTCGTCGCGCAGGTCATCGAAGTCGCCACGCTCGATGGCATCAGCGACCTCATAGGCCTCTTCCACCGTATGCGGGGCGATGGAGCGGAAATCCTGGGCGACATCCCATGGGCAACCGGTCTGCGGATCCCGCAGACGCGCCATCACCGCCAGCACGCGATCGATCGCCGCCATCCGCGAGCGGCCTCAGAAGGTCAGCCGGATACCGACATTGATCTCATCGCTGAGCTCTTCATCCCGGCCGCCGTCCATGTCGAACTCGATCCAGCGATAACCGACGAACGCGTGGGTGCCGGGCACGACCTCGAGCTCGAAGCGCGGATTGAATTCCGCCAGCGAATCGGCGTCCTGGAAAGTGGTGATACGCGGCGCGTAATACCCCTCGACGGAGAACGCAAGGTGCGTCTCGGTCGGGAACAGATACCGCACCTGCCCGCCGATGCCGATGGCGCTCGCATCCCGGTTGGAATCGAGATCCGTGTAATAGCCCTTCGCCCCCACCCCGAACTGCAGCGGGATGTTCTGGCCCGGGCTGCCGGTCACGAGGAAGTTCCCGGTCACCATGATGTCATCGTCGTTGTTGAAGAAGCCGCCGAATCCGATGTCCGCGCCACCGTACCCCATGCTCGCGGTATCGGTGAGGTAGACCAGGCTGGCCGTGTCCTGACCGAGCGCGATATCCAGACCGGCCCCATGGGTCGTCGTTGAACATACCCCGAGGGCTGCGGCCCCCAGCAAACGTTTCATCATGTGCGAATCCCTCCAGCGGGATAGAGCGGGTGCGTGAATGGTAGGTGTGGGGCAATGGGCGATCAAGTTCGATGAACCGCACGGTAACGGTATACAGACGTGTGTAGCACTCTTTTATACTGTTTTCCGCGCGTGCGCTTTGGGCGCCCGTAATCCACAGGCCCTTGTGGCCGCTCGCCGTCTGCCGGGAGCCGTTCCATGACCACCGATACGCGTGCGGATGAACTCCGCGCCTGGCTCGCACGCACATGCCCGGACGCCGGCGGGCCGCTCACGCCGATCACGGGTGATGCCAGCTTCCGGCGGTATTTCCGGGTCACCACCGACGCCGGCAGGCGCATCGTCATGGATGCCCCACCCGAGCGCGAATCCACGGGACCGTTCGTGGACATTGCCGGGCGCCTCGAGGCCGCCGGCGTCACCGCCCCCCGGGTACTGGCAAGCGACCGCGATCGCGGCTTCCTGCTGCTGAGCGACCTCGGCGACCGGCTGTATCTGGACGAACTCGACGACCGCTCCGCCGACCCGCTGTACGACGACGCCCTCGGTGCCCTCGTGCGCATGCAGGCGGACATCCCGACCAGCGGTCTGCCGCCCTACGACGCGGCGCGCCTCGACGCCGAGATGGATCTGTTCCCGGTCTGGTTCCTGGGCGAGCACCTGGGCCTTGGCCCCGACCGGATCGGCGCGGACCCGAAAGCCACTTTCGAGGCGCTGACCGCAGCGGCGCTCGAACAGCCCCGTGTCTTCGTGCACCGCGATTACCATTCGCGCAACCTCATGGTGCTGGCGCAGGACAACCCCGGCGTCCTCGATTTCCAGGACGCCGTCGCGGGCCCGGTCACCTATGACCTGGTCTCGCTGCTGCGTGACTGCTACATCCGCTGGCCGGACGAGCGCGTGACCGCCTGGATCGAGGGCTACCGCGAGGCCGCGCTCGCTCGCGGCATCGAGCTCCCCGACCGCGGAACCCTGCGGCGCTGGTTCGACCTGATGGGGGCGCAACGCCATCTGAAGGCGATCGGCATCTTCGCGCGCCTCTGGCATCGCGATGGCAAACCCCGCTATCTCGCCGACATCCCGCGCACGTGGGGCTATATCGAGGCGCTGTTCGGCCGCTACGCCGAGCTGGAACCGCTCGCACGGTTCGCCCGCGAACGGGACATCGCCACACGGCTCGAGCGGGCAGCGGTGGAGGCATGAACGCGATGATCCTCGCCGCCGGCCGCGGCGAACGCATGCGCCCGCTGACCGACGACTGCCCCAAACCGCTGCTCCATGCCGGCGGCCGGCCGCTGATCGACTGGCACCTGGAAGCGCTGGCGCGGGCCGGTTGCAGCCGCGTGGTCATCAACACCGCATGGCAGGGCGAGAAGCTGCGCGCCTGGGTCGGCGACGGCCACGCCCGCGGGCTCGATGTACGCTACAGCGACGAAGGCGATCGGGCTCTGGAGACGGCCGGCGGGATCGCCCGCGCGCTGCCGCTGCTGGGGCCGCGACCGTTCGCGGTCATCAACGGTGACATCTACACCGACTTCCCGTTCGAGCGCCTGGCGCTCCCCGCCGGCCACCTCGCGCATCTCGTGCTGGTCGACAATCCGCCACAGCACCCGGAGGGCGATTTCGCGCTCGAAGGGGGTCGGGTCACGATGGCGACCGGCCCGCGCCTGACCTTCGCCGGCATCGGCGTATACCGCCCGGCGCTGTTCAGTGGACTCCCCGTGCAGCCATTGCGGCTCGCGCCGATTCTGCGGCGCGCGATCGCCGCCGGCCTGGTGAGCGGCGAGCATTACCGCGGTGCCTGGCATGACATCGGCACGCCCGAGCGCCTGCGCGAACTCGACGCGCAACTTGCGGGGAGCCATCCACCCCGATGATACGGCCGCGGGTTTACGGCATGATGGTGGTCACGACGCTCGCGCGAGACGGGCAATCGACGGATCGCCGTCATGGAGGCATGGATGGGCCGGGACATCAGTACCAGCGCCTTCACCGACGAGGACTTCCGGGCATTCTCGGAACGCCTGCGCGCGGAAACCGAGCGGCTCGCGACCTGGTTCTCCGACGACCGTCTGGCCGAAGCCCATCCCGTCGGCGGTTTTGAGCTCGAGGCCTGGCTGACCGACGCCTCGGGACGCCCGATGGCGGTAAATGAACGCCTGCTCGAAACGCTGCAGGACCCGCTCCTCACGCATGAACTCGCGCAATTCAACATCGAGCTGAATACGGCGCCACGGACCCTGCGCGACAACGCCCTGCGCGCGATGGAACGTGATCTCGAAGCCACCTGGGAGCGCACCCGCGCCGGGGCGGCGACGCTGGGTGCGCGGCTGATCGCGATCGGCATCCTGCCGACGGTCCGCCAGGACGATCTCGGCCATGCCGCGATGACGCCCAGCGACCGCTACGCCGCGCTCAACGATCAGGTGCTGCGCCAGCGCGAGGATCGGCCGCTGCGGATCGACATCTGCGGCCGCGAGCGGCTGCGCACCGATCACCCCGACGTGATGCTCGAATCGGCGGCCACCTCATTCCAGATCCATATGCAGGTGCCCGCGAGTCGGGCGGCGGATTACTACAACGCCGCCCTGCTGGTATCGGGGCCGCTGGTCGCCGCCAGCGCCAACTCCCCCTATCTGTTCGGCCGCGACCTGTGGGACGAGACGCGCATCCCACTGTTCGAGCAGGCGGTCGAGAGCGGCGGCCTCGGCGGCGCGGCCCATGGACCGCCCAGGCGGGTCGGCTTCGGAACCGGCTATGCGCGCGCGTCACTGATCGAGGTTTTCCGCGAGAACGAAGCGCACTTCCCGGTCCTGCTGCCGACAGTCATGGACCCGTCGGACGGCCCGCTGGCGCACCTGCTGCTGCAGAACGGCACCATCTGGCGCTGGAACCGGCCGCTCGTGGGGATCGATGACGATGGCGAGCCACACCTGCGGATCGAACACCGCGTCGTCCCCGGCGGCCCGAGTGCCGCCGACGCCATCGCCAACGCCGCCCTGTTTTACGGCCTGGCCCGCTATTTCGCGACGCTCGCCGGGGAATCGCCGGAGCGGCTGCTGACCTTCCCGGTCGCGCGCGACAATTTCTACGCCTGCGCACGGCACGGACTGGGCGCGCGGGTCCGCTGGACGGACGGAGAGGTTCATCCGGTGACGCGCCTCATTCTGCGCACGCTGCTGCCCTGCGCACGCCTGGGGCTGAGTGACCTCGGTCTGGCGGGCGAGGATATCGACCGCTACCTCGGCATCATCGAGGAACGGGTCGCTTCGGGCCGCAACGGCGCCGGCTGGCAACGCGCCTGGGTAGAACGCCATGGACGGGACATGGAGGCGATGACGGCCGCCTACGCCGAGCGCCAGGCCGACGGGGCACCCGTGCACCGGTGGCCGCTTTGACGACGCTGCACGAGTTTCACCACCTGCCGCCCGGCCTGCTGGAGACACCCGCCCCCTCACTGCAGCGCATCCTGCCCGGGCCGACCCTGATCCACATCCCTGGCGAGCGTCCCGACGCGCTGTTCGTCTCGGTCCTGCAGCACGGCAACGAAGACGCCGGGCTGCTGGCGGTCCAGCGGCTGCTCGCGGCGTACGACGGGCGTCCGCTGCCCCGAGCGCTGAGCCTGTTCATCGGCAACGTCGAGGCCGCGCGCCACGGCCTGCGCCACCTCGACGGCCAGCTGGACTTCAACCGCGCCTGGCCGGGAACGGAACAGCCGGCGGGGCCGGAGACTCGCCTGCTCGCCGAGGTCTTCGCGCGCATGCGGGAACGGCCGCTGTTCGCCAGTATCGATATCCACAATACGAGCGGCAGCAGTCCCCATCATGTGGGCGTCAATTCGCTCGATCCACGTTGCCTGCAGCTCGCGCATCGCTTCAGCCGCACGGTTGTCCACTTCACCCGGCCGCGGGGCGCGCAGGCGCAGGCGTTCCTCGGGCTGTGTCCGGCGGTCATCCTGGAATGCGGCCGCGTGGGCTCGCCCGAGGGTGTTACCCACGCCCAGGATTTCCTGGCGGACTGCCTGTGCCTCGACACCCTCCCCGCGGATCCCCCGGCGCCCGGCGATCTCGACCTGTTCGGGAGTGTGGCGGTGGTCGCGATCCCGGAATCGGTCCGGTTCGACTTTGAATGGCCCGCACACCGTGCCGCGGATGATCTCGACCTCTGCCTGCCCGGCGACATCGACCGGCTCAATTTCCGCGAACTGGCGGCCGGCACGGCGATCGGCCGCTGCCGTGGGCCGCGCGCGCCCGTACGGGCCTCCGATCCCGCCGGGCGCGACGTGACGGGAACGTTCTTCGAGTGCAGTGACCATGAACTGCGGCTGCGCCGGGCGGTGATGCCATCCCTGCTGACCCCGGATCCGAGGATTATCCGCCAGGATTGCCTGTGCCATCTGATGGAACGGATCCCCGTGAACCGGGACGCGGCGTAAATCTTCGTTCGCGGCATGGACGCCGCATGGCACAGCCGCCAGAATCCCGATCAGGCCCCGCAGGATCCGCAGGCATGCAAGCGCTGGACAAGAGTGCCGACTGGCTGGGCCGGGCGCGCTACTGGTGGCGCCGGCGACAGCTGCGCCGCCCCGTGGGTCTTGCACTCAGCGGCGGCGCGACGCTGGGCGCGGCCCACGTCGGCATCCTGCGCGCGCTCGAAGAGGCGGAAGTCGGCGTCGAACGCCTGTCGGGCACCAGCATCGGTGCCGTCGCCGCCGCGCTGTACGCCTTCGGCACGCCGATCGACGATATCGAAGAGATCGCGCTGGACATGACCTGGCTGTCGATCTCCAGCTTCCGGCCTTCGCGCCTCGGTCTGCTCGACAACCGCCGCCTTGGAGATGTGCTCGCGGAGGCGATCGGCCAGCCGGACTTCGCGGACGCGCGGATCCCGTTTGGCGTCGTCGCGACCGATATCGGTACCGGGGAACGGGTCGTTTTCAGCAGTGGTCCGGTCGTGCCGGCGGTGCTCGCCAGCGCCTGCATGCCGGGCATCTTCCAGCCGGTCGAGCATGACGGGCGTATGCTTGTGGACGGCGGCCTGGTGGAGAATCTGCCGGGCTCCGTGGTCCGGTCACTCGGTGCCCGCACGGTCATCGGCGCGGACCTGAACAGCCGGCGCAGTTACCAGCAGCCGGATGACCTGATCGACGTCGTGCTCAACGCCACCGACATCGCGATCAACAACGCGACCCGCCTGCAGACCAGCGATGCCATCGATCTGCACATCGCGCCCCATCTGTCTTCCTACGGGCGCTTCCGGTCCAGCCGGGGCGCGCGCCTGATCGAGGAGGGCCATCAGGCCGCGCGGCAGGCGCTCGCCGACTGGCACGGCGAGCATACCGAACGGCTCGAACCGCGTCTGGAAGAGCCCGCGCGCGGCGACGGACCCGAACCCGGCTAAAGTCCTCGCCCTGCAGGATCTCAGGTGGTGGGCAGGGTGACCCCGCGCTGCCCCTGGTACTTGCCCCCACGATCCTTGTACGAGGTCTCGCATTCCTCATCGGACTCGAGGAAGATCAGCTGCGCGACCCCCTCATGGGCGTAGATCTTCGCCGGCAGCGTGGTGGTGTTCGAGAACTCCAGCGTGATGTGCCCCTCCCATTCGGGCTCGAGCGGCGTCACGTTGACGATGATGCCGCAGCGCGCGTACGTCGACTTGCCGAGACAGATCGTCAGGACGCTGCGCGGGATGCGCAGGTACTCGACGGTGCTGGCGAGCGCGAATGAATTGGGCGGAATGATGCAGACATCGGACTCGACGTTGACGAAGCTTCGCTCATCGAAACCCTTGGGGTCGACGAACGCCGAGTTGATGTTGGTGAAGACCTTGAACTGCGGCGAGCAGCGCACGTCGTAACCGTAGCTCGACGTGCCGTAGGACACGATCTTGCCCCCGTCGTTCGCCCGGACCTGACCCGGTTCGAAGGGCTCGATCATGCCGTGCTCGTCGGCCATCCGACGAATCCAGTGGTCGGGCTTGATGCTCACGCTGGCGGCTCCCCTGACTGCGTGCCGGCGGATTATGGCACAGCCCCCGGCGGGTCGCACGACCCCCCGCGGCAATCCGCCCGCGGCCGGCGGCGAAACACGCCGATACAAAAAAAGCCCGACCGCGCGGGACGCGGCCGGGCTTTCGGTACAGCGGAACGGGACCGGCTTACATCTCGCCGGAGACCCAGTACTCGACGCGGTCGCCGTTGTTGTTGATGTAGTTGGTTACCGCCTCTTCGTAGCTGCTCTCGCGCGCCTCGTACATGGCGGCCTGCAGATCGTCGATCGGGATCCACATGCGCCCCAGCATCGTGGCGGCGTCGATGTTCTCCTGATAGAAGCCCTGGCGGGCGATCGCGTGGATCCGCTCCCAGGAGCCGAGGACACCCTTGGGATCATCGATATAGCGCAGATCCCAGGCACCGAACTTCCAGTGCGGGCTCCAGCCCGTGACGACGATCCAGTCTTCATCCTTGGCCGCCCGCTCGAGCGCGGCGGTCATGGCGGCGCCGGACGAGGTCTGCAGGTTATAGCCGTCGAGGCCATACTGTTCGATCGCGTCCTTCGACAGCCGCGTCAGGCCGGCGCCCGGGTCGATGCCGGTGATCGTGCCGTCCAGCTTCTCGCGGATCGAGTCGTTCTTGAGGTCCTCGATCGAGCTGATCTGATCCTTCGGGATGTACTCCGGAACGATCCAGCCGAGCTTGGCATGATCGTAGAGCATGCCGAGATTGACGACGTCACCGCCGACCTTGTCCATGTAGTCCGAGTGCGTCCCCGGCAGCCAGGACATCAGCATGACGTCGATATCGCCCGAGGCCACGCCCTGATACTGCGGCGCGATGTCGGTCTGGACGAGCTCCACGTCCTGATCCATACGCTCTTCAAGGATTCGCGCGGCCAGCTTGGTCACGAACTCGGCATCCGACCAGGCCGTCCAGCCGATCCGTACCGAATCCTGACCGTGAGCGGTCGAGACTGCGCCGAAGGCGAGTCCGATAGCCGCAATCATTCCAAGTATTCGTTTACTCATGATGTACACCTCCTCGTGTCGTCGTAACCGATCATCGGCATGCGTTCCGGTATTGAAGCGCAGGCCGAGGCCGACAGCGTTGTCGGCTCGTCAGCGATGGGCATCCGCGCGGACCCCATCGCCGCTCACGTTTCCCAGCCCGCCACCCGGCTCGCGGGGAAGCGACGGGCAGGCCGGCCAACCGTGCAACCCATAGACGGGTAGCGGCCTGAATGGCCTGCACATCCGGGTGATGGAGCATGCGAAACAGCACAACTTCGTGCTTCGCGATGAAAACAGCCTATCAGACCCCGAACATGAGCCGTCAACATTGAAGGCTCCGGTCAGCCCGTTCGGGCCTTCTCGCCCCAGAGTGTCTCCAGCCGGTCGTAACGCCCGCAACCGCTCGTGTACCACTTGTAGCGGATGGGATTCTCCTGGTGGTAGTTCTGGTGATAGTCCTCGGCGATGTAGAACGTCTGCGCAGGCACGATCTCCGTCTTGACGGGACCGGGCAGCACGCCGCTCTCCTCGATCTCCGTCCGCGTTTCGCGCGCCAGACGGCGCTGGTTATCGTCGTGGAAAAAGATGGCACTGCGGTACTGCGACCCGACATCGCAGAACTGGCGGTCCTCCACCGTCGGATCGATGTTGTGCCAGAACACGTCCAGCAGCCTGCGATAGGACACCACATCGGGATCGTAAACCACCCGGACAGCTTCGGCATGGCCGGTACCGCCGGAGCTCACCTGCTGGTAGGTCGGATCAACGGTATCGCCACCGGTGTAGCCGGATGTGGTGGATTCGACACCGTCGACGCCGTCGAATGCCTCCTCCACGCACCAGAAACACCCCCCGGCGAAGGTCGCAACCGCCTTCCCGGCCGGCGGTTCACCGGGCGTTTCCGCAAGAGACGGTCCAGTGATCAGAACGAAAAAGAGGAGGATCAGCGATCGCATGGGCACGACTCCCGGTTACGCAAAGGTGGCTACCCGTTTGACCCACGAGCGGCCATGTCGTTCCTTCGCGTCTTCCCAGGGTCCGGAGTCAGCCGGCCGGATCCAGTACTTCGCGGGCCTGCTCATCGGCATGATACGAGGAGCGCACCATCGGGCCACTCGCCACGTGGGCGAAGCCCATCCCGTGACCGATCTCGGCCAGCCGATCGAACTCATCCGGGTGGACATAGCGCGCCACCGGCAGATGCGCCGGTGTCGGCTGCAGATACTGCCCGATCGTGAGCATCGAGCAGCCGTGCGCGCGCAAGTCGCGCATAACCTCCTCGACTTCCGCGATCTCCTCTCCGAGACCCAGCATCAGGCCCGATTTGGTCGGGATCTCCGGATGCCGGCGTCCCGCTTCCGCGAGCAGATCGAGCGAGCCCTGGTAGTCGGCGGACGGTCGCACCGGCTTGTACAGGCGCGGCACCGTCTCGACGTTGTGATTGAACACATTCGGCGGCGCCTCATCGAGCAGATCGAGCGCATGATTGATCCGGTTGCGGAAATCCGGCGTCAGGATCTCGACGCGGGTACCCGGCGTGCGCGCGCGGATCTCGCGGATGCACTCGACGAACTGCCCCGCCCCACGGTCGGCCAGGTCGTCACGGTCGACCGAGGTGATCACGACGTAATCGAGCCCGAGTGCCTCGACCGTCTCGGCGAGTTGCCGCGGCTCGTTCGGATCCGGCCGGTCGGGGCGCCCCGTGGCCACATCGCAGAACCGGCAGCGCCGGGTACAGATGTCGCCGAGGATCATGAAGGTCGCGGTCCCCTTGCTGAAGCACTCCCCCAGGTTCGGGCAGGCCGCCTCTTCGCACACCGAGTGCAGGTTGCGCTCGCGCAGGATCCGCTTGATCTGGCGCACCCGCGGGTGCACCTGGGCCTTCGCGCGAATCCAGGACGGCTTGCGCTGGCGCTCCTGCGGCGCGGGCGCCTCGCCTTCCACCTTGATCGGGATGCTGCGCACCTTGTCGCTGGCGCGACGATGACCGGCTGGATCGAGCCGGGATGGCGAGATATAGGATTTATCGCTCATGGGTACTCCATATCGGGCGGCACCCGCGTGCCTTCGGCTACGGCGCGGTAGCCGAGAGCGGACACGAGCCGCGTGATCAGCCGCTCGCCGAGCAGATCGCCATCAGCGGTCACACCCTCGGTGAACGTACTCGTGACCTCGAGGCCACGGTAGCCACATGGATCGATACGCGCGAACGGTTCGAGACCGCAGTCGACGTTGAGCGCCAGACCATGGTAACTGCAGCCGCGTCGCACCCGCAGCCCGAGCGCCGCGATCTTGCGGCCATCGACGTAGACGCCGGGCGCGCCGTCGCGCCGAGCCGCCTCGACACCTTCCGTGCCCAGCACGTCGATCACGGCCTGTTCCAGGGTCGCCACCAGACTACGCACCCCGATACCGCGAGCGCGCAGATCAACCAGCGTGTAGAGGACGATCTGTCCCGGGCCATGGTAGGTGACCTGCCCCCCGCGGTCCACCTGGACCAGGGGGATATCACCGGCATCGAGGACGTGTTCCGGGCGCGCTACACGCCCCAGCGTGAAGACCGGCGGGTGTTCGAGCAACCAGAATTCGTCCGGAGTCGAGGGCTCGCGCCCATCCGTGAAGGCCTGCATCGCGCGCCAGGCGGGCTCGTAATCCACCCGGCCGGGGCGACACACCACCAGGTCCGGGATCAACGCGGACACATCCCGATCGCGTTCAGAGCGCCACCAGCACCCGTTCATGGGCGCTGAGCGTATGGTAAATGCGGTCAAGCTGTTCCCGGCTCACGGCACGCACGGTGATAGTGACCGCCAGATAGCGTCCCCCGCTGCTGCTGCGTGTCTGCACGTCATCGTGCGTCACTTCCGGGGCGTGAGGCTGGATCAACTCGACCACGAGCGTGCCGAAATCGCCCGTATCATAGCCGAACGCCTTGATCGGGAAGTCGCAGGGAAATTCCAGCAGCGTGTCTTCGGTCATCAGGCCCTCCGCCCCCGGGGCGTGCCGGAGTTATTCAAACCACTGCAGTACGGCATCGGTCATGCGCTGGAAGAAGCTGCCGGCCGCCACCCCCGACAGGGCAACGAGCGGCGCCTCGGCGACGACCTCGCCGTCGAGCTTGACGGTCACCTGGCCCAATTCCTCCCCTTCATCCGCGGGCGCCACCAACTGGCCGGGGAAGGTCATGCTGGCCTCGAGCGCATCGTACTTACCCTTGGGGATGGTGACGTGGAGGTCCTCCGACAACCCCAGACGCACCTGGTCGGCCGCGCCTTTCCAGATCCGCGCCTCCTTGAGCGTCTCGCCGGCCGCGTACAGCCGATGACTCTCGTAAAAGCGATGCCCCCAGGACAGCAGCGCGCGGCTACTGGACTCGCGCGCGTCCGCGCTGGGCTCGCCCATGACGACACTGATCAGTCGCGTACCGTCGCGCTCGCCGGACGCGGCCAGGCAGTAACCGGATTCGGAGGTATAACCGGTCTTGATGCCATCGACGTAATCGGTCGCGTACAGCAGATCGTTACGGTTGTACTGGCGGATGTCGTTATAGGTGAACTCCCGCTTCGCGTAGCGCTCATAGCGCTCCGGGAACTGCCGGATCATCACGCGCGACAGTTCCGCCATATCCCGGGCACTCGAATAATGCGTTTCCCGGTTCAACCCTTCCGGGTTCTCGAAGCGGGTGTTCTCGAGCCCGAGTTCGTCCGCATAGAAATTCATCTGTTCGACGAAGGCGCTTTCGCTGCCGCCGACATACTCGGCCAGCGCGAGCGCGGCGTCGTTGCCGGACTGCACGACCAGGCCATCCAGCAGCTTATCCACCGTCACCTTGTCACCGACCTCCAGGAACATCTGCGAGCCACCCATGCGCCAGGCGGCCTCGCTGACCTCGACCTCATCATCGAGCGTGATGCTGCCGTCGTCGAGGGCGCGGTACACCGCGTAACCCGTCATGATCTTGGTCAGGCTAGCGGGCGGCAGGCGCTTATCGGCATTCTTTGCGGCGAGCACCTTGCCGGTCTCCGCCTCCATGAGGATATAGCTCTCGCCGGAGGTGGACGGCGGCTTCGGAATCGGCTGCGCGATAGCGGGCAGGCTCAGGAACAGGAACAGACAGGCACACAGAGCGGGCAGATACTTCATGGGTCCAGGGCTCTCGTTGGGATGGGGCCGCAGCGGTCCGGCCCCGGGGCTGAAAAGAAGATTGTATCGACGCGGATCGAGATGTAACACCGACACGTTCACTCCGTGATGAATCGCGCTCCCTCCACGCCCGCCTCATCAAGGCTGCTCAGCATGGCGTCGCGGTCGGTATCGCCGTCCAGCGGACCGATGCGGACCCGGTACACGGACACCCCGGCGGCGGACTCCGCCTTTTCGACGTTGACCGGCTGGATGCCAGCCCCGCGTACCCGGGCACGCATGCGCTGCGCATTGGCGTACTCGCGGAACGCACCCACCTGGAGGAACACCTCACCGTCGGCATCGGTGCCGGTAGCGGGGGCCGTGTCCGACTGCGAGTCGGCGGTCGAGTCACCCGGCGTCAGCGCCCGCACGCGCACCCGCGCCGTTCCGCTATCGATCACACCCAGCCGGGTCGCCGCGGCATACGACAGGTCGATCACCCGATCATCGACGAACGGGCCACGGTCGTTGACCCGCACGACCGTGCTGCGCCCATTGTCGAGGTTCGTCACCCGCACATACGTCGGCAACGGCAGCGAGCGATGCGCGGCCGTCATCTCGTACATGTCGTAGGGCTCGCCACTCGAAGTCCGCCGGCCATGGAACTTGCTGCCGTACCACGAGGCGATGCCTTCGGCCACATACCCGCGCGCCGAATCGCGCACATGATAGCGCTGGCCGTTGACGACATAGGACTCCGGATTGCCGTAACGGCTGCGGGGCTCGTCGCGCGGAACGACCGTCGGCAGGCTGTCCGGATCGATTTCCGCCCCAGGACCATCGGCGGGCTCGCCCGACAGCGTACTGCAGCCGGCGAACAGCGCCGTCAGCATGGCCACCGCCGCGGCGCGGATCGCGGGTTTCACTCCGCGGGCTCCGTCTCGACGCCGCGGCGGATCCGCTCGGCCAGCTGGTAGACCGCCATGGCGTAGAGCGCGCTGTGGTTATAGCGGGTAATGGCGTAGAAATTCCCGCGGCCAACCCACACCTCGGGCTCGGCCTCCGTTTCCAGCGAGAACACGTGCACGCGCTCGTCGGCGCCCACCGGCGGCTCGACGCCGAGGCCCGCCGCCCGCAGGTCGCTCTGGTCGACCCGCGGCTTCAGGCTCTTGCTTGTCAGCTCGCGCCAGTCATCGCGGGATGGCCGCACCCGATGCACGATCGGCTCGCCAGCGCTCCACCCATGGTCGGCCAGATACGCGGCGACACTGCCGATCACATCGGCGTTGCTGTTCCACAGATCCCGCCGGCCATCGCCGTCGAAATCGATGGCGTAATGACGGTAGCTGCTCGATATGAATTGCGGCATCCCCATGGCACCCGCATACGACCCCTTCACCGACGTCGGCGCGATGCGCTCATCGCGCGCCAGCAGCAGGAACTGCTCGAGTTCGCGCCGGAAAAAGTCACTGCGCGGCGGATACTCGAACGCCAGCGTGGCCAGCGTATCGAGTACCGGGTGACGCCCCTTGTGGCGACCATAGAACGTTTCCACGCCGATGATCGCGGCGACGATCTCGGGCGGGACCCCGAATTCGCGCTCGGCCCGCGCTAGCAGATCAGAATTGTCGCGCACGAATTCGATCCCGCCCTCGATCCGGGGATCGGTAATGAAAATCGGTCGATACCGATACCAGGGCATCGCCTCGGCCGGCGCCGCGATGGCCTCGAGTACCGCCTCCTGGCGCTCCACATTCTCGAACAGACCGCGGAGCTCGGCGGCGTTGAAATCCTGGCGGCTGGATACGTCGTCGATGAACGCGCGGACACCGTCGCGCTCAAGGAAGGAACCGCTGGCGGGTGCGACCGCCGCGAGCCAGAGGACGGCGGCAAGGACCGGGCGAATCGTCATGGGGCAAGTAACCGCTTGTGGGAACGGATGGACATGATTATGCCGAACGCGCAGAGCAATGTGACCATCGATGTGCCGCCATAACTCACGAGCGGCAGCGGTACGCCGACAACGGGCAACAGGCCGATCACCATACCGATATTGACCACGACGTACACGAAGAAGGTCAGCGCCAGACTGCCGGCGAGCAGACGCCCGAAGCTGTCCTGCGCCTCGGCGGAGATATACAGCGCACGCCCGATCACGCACAGATACAGAAACAGCAGCAATACGCCACCGAAAAAGCCGAATTCTTCACCGAAAACCGCGAAAATGAAATCGGTCGACCGCTCCGGCAGGAAATCGAGACGTGACTGCGTGCCGTTCAGCCATCCTTTGCCGTAGAGGCCACCGGAGCCGACGGCGATCTTCGACTGGATGATGTGGTAACCGGCCCCGAGCGGATCGCTCTCCGGGTCGAGGAAGGTCAGCACACGGCGCCGCTGGTAATCGTACATCATGTGCCAGCCGACCGGGATCAGCGCGGCGCCGGTCAGCAGGAACCCCAGCATCAGGCGCCAGCGCAGCCCGGCGAGGAACAGGCCGAAGGCGCCGGCACTGGCGATCAGCAGCGAAGTGCCCAGATCGGGCTGCCAGGCCACCAGCGCGACCGGGACCATGATCAGCGCGCCGGTGACGAGCACACGGCCAAACGAGGGCGGCAATGCGCGGTCACCCAGATACCACGCAACCATCATCGGAACGGCGATCTTCATGCCCTCCGAGGGCTGCACGGTCACGATGCCGAGATCGATCCAGCGCCGCGCGCCGCCCCCCATCTCGCCGGCGACCAGCACCCATACGAGCAGACCGAGACCCGCCGCGAACAGCCAGGGTGACCACAACCGCAGGTTGCGGGGCGGGATCTGGGCGGCGACCAGCATGACGAACAGGCCGATACCGAGGCGCACGCCCTGCTGGATCAACAGATCGGTCGACTCGCCGCCGGCGCTGTAGAGCACCACCATGCCGACGGCGGCGATGGCGAGGATCCCGAGCAGCAGCGGGGGGTCCACCCGCAGCGCGAGCAGCAGCCGCGTCAGTGGTGCGCCGCGCGCCCGTGCGCCCAGCAGTCCATCGTTATCCACCATCGTCTTCCCCGTCCGCGGGCGGCGGATGCTCTTCGAGCCAGCGGTCGATCAGTTGCTGGGCGACCGGCGCCGCCGTGGCGGAGCCGCTGCCGCCATTCTCGACCAGCACGGCAACGGCAATGCGCGGCGCCTTCGCTGGCGCGAACGCAACGAACAGGGCGTGATCGCGCAGCTGCTTGGCAATCGCCTCGGCGTCATACTCCTCGCCCTGGGCGATGGAGAAAACCTGCGCCGTCCCGGTCTTGCCGGCGATCGTATGCGGGCTCTTCCAGCCGATGGCCCGGGCGGTGCCGCGTTCGCCCTCGGTCACGTCGACCATCGCGTCGATCACGAAATCCCAGTCCGTCTCCACCTTGAGGTCGACAGGTTCCACGACCGGCTCGCGCGCCCGCGCGACCACGGCATCGCCGTTCTGCGGCGCCTCCTCTTTGGTATCCGTGCGCACCTCGGCCGGTCCGGCTTCGGCCAGCAGGTGGGGACGCACCGGCCGGCCCCGATTGGCGATCTGGGCCGTCGCGGTGGCCAGTTGCAGGGGCGTGACCTGCATGTAGCCCTGACCGATGCCGTGGATCACCGTCTCGCCGCTGTACCAGGGTTCACCGCGATTGCGGCGTTTCCACTCAGGGTCGGGGATGAGCCCATCGCGTTCACCGGGCAGATCGATCCCGGTCGGCTGCCCGAGCCCGAATTTGCGCAGGAACCCGGCCATTTCGGTCATGCCGAGATCCATGGCGAGGTCGTAGAACATGACGTCGCAGGACTGGCTGATCGCATCGCTCAGATCGACCTCGCCGTGGGCCTTCCAATCCCGATAGCGGCGGCTCCTGCCCTCGAGCGTGTAATAACCGCGGCAATGGATTTCCTCATCGCGGTCCCGCGATTTCCGCTCGAGCCCGTTGAGCGCGATGATCGGCTTGATGGTGGAACCGGGTGGGTACTGACCGCGGATCGCGCGGTTGAACAACGGGCGGCTGGGGGAGTCCCGCAACGCGGCGTAGGTATCGCGGCCGATCCCGTTGACGAACAGATTGGGGTCGAAGCCGGGCTGGCTCGCCAGCGCGAGCACTGCACCGTCGCGCGGATCCAGCGCGACCACCGCGCCATCCTCGGGCCCCAGCAGGCGCTCGGCGAAACGCTGCAGACCGAGATCGAGGGTCAGCTGGATATCCTCGCCCGGGACCGGTGCCTGTTCATCGAGCACGCGGAGCACCCGCCCCTCGACGTTGACCTCCACCCGGCGAACCCCCGGATCGCCGTGCAGGACCTCCTCGTACGCATATTCGATGCCGTTCTTGCCGACATGGCTGGTGGCCCGATAAGAACGCGGATCAAGACGCTGCAGATCCGCCTCGTCCAGGCGCCCGACGTAGCCGAGCGCGTGCACGCCCGTTCGCCCCCAGGGGTAATGCCGCGTGAGCCCGGCGACGATATCCACCCCCGGGAATCGATGGCGGTTCACGGACAGGCGGGCGACCTCCTCGCGACTGAGCCGGAAACGCAGGGGAACGCCCTCGAACGGCCGTGCACGCTGCCACGCGCGCCGCAGGCGCTCGACATCGGCGCTGTCGAAGTCGACGAAGGAACGCAGGCGTTCGAGCGTCGCGTCGAGGTCCTCGACCCGTTCGGGTACGAGCTCGAGGGTAAAACTCGGCAGGTTCTCGGCGAGGATGCGGCCGTCACGATCGTGGATCAGTCCGCGGGTCGGCGCGATGGCCTCGATGCGGACCCGGTTGTCGTCCGAGAGCGTGGCGTAATGCTCGTGGCTGAGGTATTGCAGGTGGAACAGCCGCCCGGCCAGCACGAGCACGAGCACGAGCGCCCCCACACCGGCGGCGACAGCGCGCCGACGGTATAGACCCGCCTCGTGTTCGTAGTCTCGCAGCCGGTCGGATCCGGCCATTCAGGCTCCCGCCGCGGCTGCTCGCCGCGGCCGGCCACGACCGTCTCAGGTCGTGGCGTTGTTGTACCGCTTGACGCTGGCGCGGATCTCTTCGCGCGCTACCTCTGCGCCGTCCCAGTGATCCACACGCGCCCATTTGCCCGCCTCGAGCGCTTTGTACTGCTCGAAGAAATGCGCGATTTCGTCGAGCAGCGAACGCGCTACATCGGTGTACTCCTGGACGTTGCGGTAGAGCGGGGTCAGTTTGTTCGTCGGCACCGCCAGCAGCTTGGCATCGCCACCGGACTCGTCTTCCATGTGCAGCATGCCCACCGGCCGGCACGGGATCACGACCCCCGACATCAGCGGCGAGTTCGTGATCACCAGGATATCGAGCGGATCGCCGTCCTCGCCGAGCGTGTGCGGAATAAAACCATAATTGCACGGATAGTGCATCGCGGTCCCGAAGAACCGATCGACCATCAGGGCGCCGCTGTCCTTGTCGAGCTCGTATTTGACCGGGGCCCCGTAGGTGGGAACCTCGATCACCGCGTTGATTTCATCGGGACAGTTCTTGCCGATATCGATTTTGTTCAGATCCATGCTGGACTGCGCTCCCGGTTCGCCGGTTGACAAAAACGCGGGATTATACCGATCTGGAGTGCTTCCCGACAGACGCAGCGTCATTACCGACGGACGCGCAAGGCACGCAAGCGGTGGTGATTCAGTTCCAGGCGCCAGGCGCGTATCCTGCGTGGCGACCCGCCGGACCGTGACAACCTTGCACCGACTGCGCCCGTCAATCCTCGCCGCGCTGCTGGCCCTGCCCCTGCCGGCCGACGCGGACGATTCACCGCCAGCCAATGCGGACGACTGGCTGTTATGCCCCCCTCCCCCGGTTCTGCCAGCGACCGATGTCGAACAGCCCGACGCCCAGGGCGTTACGCGGGCGGCCTCCGAGTCGATGGAAACACGCGGCTCGATCACCACCCTCCAGGGCGATGTGGCGGTGCGGCGGGGCAATCGCACGCTCGGCGCTGAACGCGTCCGGATCGACCGCGAGGGGCGCACGGCGGAGGCCTCGGGGAGTGTATTCCTGCGCGAGAACGGTTTTGTCATCGAGGGGCGTCGCGGGTCCGTAAATCTGGATTCCGGGGCATTCAGCCTGGAGCGGGCCGATTACCGGGCCGCCGAGCTCCACGCTCAGGGGAGCGCCCGGCGGATCGATCGCGATGAGGCCGGTGTCAGCCGCTTCGAACGGGCGACGTATTCAACCTGCCCGCGCGACGATGAGGACTGGCAGCTCAAGGCCGATTCGGTCGAACTCAATCCGAACACGCGCCAGGGCACGGCGACCAACGCCCTGCTCCGTTTCAAGGGCGTGCCGATTTTCTATACCCCCTGGTTCCGGTTCCCGATCGGCGATGAGCGCATGAGCGGTCTGCTGGTTCCGAGTGTCGGCAGTTCGAGCGGCTCCGGGTTCACGGTCGGCGTGCCTTATTACTGGAATGCGGCCCCCAACTTCGATGCCACTCTGGAACCGCGCTACCTCTCGGATCGCGGCGGCCAGCTGCGCTCCGAGTGGCGTTGGCTCGGACCGGCCGGATACTGGCAACTCAACAACGAGTATCTGCCCGATGATGACCGTTTCGGCGACGACCGCGTGCTGACGCGCATCGAGCACGAGGGCAGTTTCGGCGCGGGCTGGCGCACGCACATCGACGCCGAGAGCGCCTCCGACGAGGCGTACTTCGAGGATCTGTCCTCCAATCTTTCCCTGTCCAGCCAATCCCAGTTGCGGCGACGGGCCGACGTCCGGTGGTCCGGCGCACCCGGCACGCTGCGCGCACGCTACGAGACGTGGCAGACGCTGGACGAGAGCCTGGCGGCCAACCGGCGGCCGTACGAACAGCGACCGCAGCTGACGTTCGACGGTGAGCAACGCTTCGGCGGTTTCGAGACCCGCTATGAGACGGAGCTCGTGAACTTCCAGCGCGCGGCGAGCGATACCGGCACCCGCCTGAATGCGCGGCCGTCGGTGGGCTATCCGATCGAGACCCCGGGCTGGTTCCTGCGCCCCAGGCTGGGCTGGGATTACACCGCCTACGACCTGAACCGCGACACCACCACCGGCCCGAGCAATCCGGACCGGTCCCTGCCGTTCGCCTCGCTCGACAGCGGCCTGATCTTCGAGCGCACCGGCGGCAGCTACCGCCAGACACTGGAACCGCGGGCGTTCTATGTCTACACGCCGGAAGAGGCGCAGGACGATCTGCCGGTGTTCGATACCGGTGAGTACGATTTTTCCTTCGCGCAACTGTTCAGCGAACGCCGATTCACCGGCCCCGACCGGATGGCCGACGCCAACCGGTTGACGCTCGCACTGACGACCCGGCTGCTCGACCGCGACCAGGGGCGCGAGGTCCTCCGCGCGAGCATCGGCGGCATCCACTACTTCGACGACCGGACGGTCCAGCTGCCGAACCAGCCGGTAGAGACGCGTGACAACTCGGACATCGCGGCCGAGATCGCCGTGCAACCCACGGAGGCCTGGCGCAGCGGCCTGGACCTGCGCTGGAATCCGGAACTGGACAAGATCACCGACGGGTCGTTCGATGCCCGTTTCGACGGCGGCAGGAACCGGATCGTGAACTTCGGTTACCGCTACACCCGCGAGTCGAAGGAAGCCGTCGATCTCGCCTTCGCATGGCCCCTGTCCCCGCGCTGGCTGGCCGTCGGCAGCACCCGTTATTCCCTGCGCGACGACCGCAATTTCGAGACCCTGCTGGGGGCGGAATACGAGAGCTGCTGCTATAAGGTACGGGCGCTAGCGCGGCGCTACGCGAGCGGTCAGGGACAGGACAACGGCTTCGTGATCGAGTTTGTCCTCAAGGGTCTGGGCGGGTTCGGCGACGATGCCGGCGACCTTCTTGACCGTGCTATCCTTGGCTATTCGCGCTGATCGTGGATGGCGGAGCGCCCCGCCGTCCCGGCCCGGTACCACCGCACAACCGAGTGACCATCCCATGTCCCGACTGCGCCGCCACCTGACGGCCATCGCCTGCGTTATCGCGATCGCACTGCCCGCGGCGGCGCCCGCGCGGGCAGCCGAAACCCTCGACGGGATCGCCGCGGTGGTCAACGAGGATGTCGTCCTGCACAGCGAACTGCGTGCGGAAGTCGACTTCGTGCGTGACCAGATGCGGCGCAATGGCCAGCGCGTCCCGCCCGACAGCGTCCTGCGCGAGCGGGTGCTGGAGCGCCTGATCCTGGAGAATATCCAGATCCAGCGCGCCGAGCAGCGGGGCATCAGCGTGGACGACGAAGCGGTCAACAACGCGCTGCGCAACATGGCGGACCGCAACGGCACCAACCTCTCCGGTCTGCGCCAGCGGGTCGAAGCCGACGGGATGGATTTCCAGCGCCTGCGCAACGACATCCGCCGGCAACTGATCGTGTCGAGGCTGCGCCAGCGCGAGGTGGCGAGTCAGGTCCAGATCTCGGAGGACGAGGTCGACTCCGCCCTCGACCGCATGGAGCAGGCCAACCAGCAGGAGGCGGAATACAGGCTGAGCCACATTCTCATCGGCCTGCCGTCGGACGCCACGAGCGCCGAGGTCACCGAGGCGCGCGAGGAGGCCGAGGCACTGGTCGAACGGCTGCGTGATGATGCCGAGTTCTCAAGCATCGCTACGCGCGCCTCGGATGGGCCCGAGGCCCTGAACGGGGGCGATCTCGGCTGGCGTTCCGCCACCTCGCTGCCGACGCTGTTCGTCGAGGCCGTCCGGGGAATGTCGACCGGTGCGATCTCGGACCCGCTGCGCAGCCCGAACGGTTTCCACATCCTGAAGGTCGAGGACCGGCGCGGCGGCTCGGAACAGACCGTAACCGAGATCCGGGCCCGGCACATCCTGCTCAAGGACGACGGCGGTATGGATGATCCGGACGCCCCGGCCGACGCGGAGACGGAAGGCGAATCGCCCCGGGAACGGCTCGAGGCGCTGCGCCAGCGTATCCGGGCCGGAGCGGATTTCGCCGAGATCGCGCGCGCGAACTCCGAAGATCAGGGCAGCGCCAGCCGCGGCGGTGACCTCGGCTGGGTCGGTCCCGGGGAAATGACACCCGCCTTCCAGCAGGTCATCGAGGGTCTGGAGCCCGGGACGCTCAGCGAGCCGTTCCGCTCACCGTACGGCTGGCACCTGGCCGAAGTCCTCGAAAAACGGCAACGCCAGGATATCGAGGAATATCAGCGCGCGCAGGCGCGACGGGCCCTGTACGAACGCGAACTCGAGCAGGAGGCCCAGCGCTGGCGGCAGCGCCTGCGCGACCAGGCCTACGTCGAAATCCGGGCGGACGGATAGGGGGCGCCTGGATCATGCCCGCCCCGATCCGGCGGATCGCGCTGACCCCGGGCGAGCCGGCCGGCATCGGCCCGGATCTGATCGCGGCGATCGCGGCGCATGCGAGTCCCGCCGAGCGCGTGGTGATCGCCGACCGCGACATGCTCGCCGCGCGCGCCGCAGCCCTTGGCCATGATCTGGCGCCCTACGCATTCGATCCGGCGGCGCCCCCGCGCGCGCAGGCCGCGGGCGAGATCGCGGTGGATCACATCCCGACCGGGGCCGCCGTCGAGGCGGGCCGACTCGATCCGCGCAACGCCCACTACGTGCTCGAAACGCTCACCCGGGCCGTGGATGGCTGTCTCGCCGGGCATTATGCCGCCATGGTGACCGCCCCGGTGCACAAGGGCGTCATCAACGATGCCGGCATCCCCTTCACGGGCCACACGGAGTTCCTCGGGGAGCGCACCGGCGGCGATCCGGTCATGATGCTCGTCGCCGGAGATCTCCGCGTGGCGCTGGTCACCACGCATCTGCCGCTGCGGGCCGTGCCCGACGCGATCACGCGCGAGCGGGTCGAAGACGTCGCGCGGATCCTGCAGCGCGATCTCCGCCAGCGCTTCGCCATCGAGCGCCCGCGCGTACTGGTCCTCGGCCTGAATCCGCACGCCGGCGAGGGCGGCCATCTCGGGACCGAGGAGCGCGATATCATCGAGCCCGCCCTGGCGAGTCTGCGTGCGGAAGACATCGACGTCGCCGGCCCGCTGCCCGCGGATACCGCCTTCACCCCGCGCGCGCTCGACGGGGCCGATGCGGTGCTCGCCATGTACCACGATCAGGGCCTGCCGGTACTGAAATACGCCGGCTTCGGCCGGGCCGTGAATGTCACCCTCGGCCTGCCCATCGTGCGAACCTCCGTGGACCACGGCACGGCACTGGAACTGGCCGGGAGCGGCCGGGCGGAATCCGGCAGCCTGAATGCGGCGTTCGAACTGGCCGTTCGCCTCGGCGGTCAGGGCTAGTGCCCTTTAACGGAAGTTCACCGGCTTCTCGCCGGCCCTCGGGGCGGCTGGCGGCGTTGCGCCTCCTCCCAATACGATGCGCTATTGGTCGTCGGCGCGCCTTGCCACCCACCCCGATGCCTCGCCGAGAAAACTCGGCGAACTCCCGTTAAAGGACATCAGACCGTGGCCCATAGCCCACGCAAGCGTTTCGGCCAGCACTTTCTGCACGACCGCGGGACGGTCGACCGGATCCTGGCGGCCGTTGCGCCCGCGCGCGGCGAGACCGTGGTCGAGATCGGTCCCGGTGAGGGCGTACTGACCGAACCCCTGCTGGCCGCCACCGGCCGGCTCCACGTCGTCGAGGTCGATCGCGACCTGGCCGCGACGCTGCGCGGGCGCGCGGAATGGGCCGACACGCTGCGGGTGCACGAGGCCGATGCACTCCGATTCGACTTCACGGCGCTGGCGCCCGAGGGTAGTCGCGTCCGGGTGGTCGGCAACCTGCCCTACAATATCTCCACACCGCTGCTGTTCCATCTGCTGGAACAGCGCGCCGCCATCGCGGACATCCATTTCATGCTTCAGCGCGAGGTGGTGGACCGCATGGCAGCCGCGCCCGGCTCCGGCGTGTACGGTCGGCTGTCGGTCATGATCCAGGCGTACTGTAGGGTCACGCGGCTGTTCCGGGTTCCACCCGGGGCTTTCCGGCCGCCGCCCGCGGTCGAGTCGGCCGTCGTGCGCCTGGTGCCGCGCGCGCAGCCGCTGGTCGACGCCGCGCATGCGGCCCATTTCGGCGAAATCGTGCGGCGCGCGTTTTCGGTACGCAGGAAAACCCTGCGCAATGGACTGCGTGGTTTTGTGGACGCAGACACGATCACGGCCGCCGGCATCGATCCCGGCATCCGCCCGGAACAGCTCCGCGTCGAGGATTTCGCCCGCCTCGCCGGGACGTGAACGCCCCGGCGCAGGCATGTATACGTTATGATGCCGAACAAGCCGAGGAGCCTTCATGAGCGACGAAAACGGCATCCGCATCGACGTAGAGACGGACTATCTCGAGGCCGAATCCAATCCCGGGGAAGGCCGTTACGTATTCGCCTACACGATCACGATTCACAACGACGGCGAACAGCCGGCCCGCCTGCTGACACGGTACTGGCGCATCACCGATGACAACGGTCACGTGCGGGAGGTCCATGGCGATGGGGTCGTCGGCGAGCAGCCGTATCTGCGCCCCGGCGAAGGCTTCCGCTATACCAGCGGCGCCAATCTGGAGACCCCGCTCGGGACGATGGCGGGCCGTTACGGCATGATCGACGCGAATGGCGAGCACTTCCAGGCCACCATTCCCGAGTTCCTGCTCACCACGCCGCGCATCCTGCACTAGGAGCCTGCCCGGGAAACCATGTACGTGATGCGCGCGTGCCACAGAGCCACCGGGAAGGTTGCTGACGTTTCGTTGCCGAGGCGTCCGTGACCACCTGGGCCATCGGCGATCTGCACGGCTGCCATGACGACCTCTGCCGTCTGTTCGATCGGATCGCGCTCGATCCAACGCGTGACCGCGTCTGGTTCGTCGGTGATCTGGTCAACCGCGGTCCGGACTCGCTCGCGTGCCTGCGCGCCGTCCGCGACCTCGGCGATACGGCGGTCTGCGTGCTCGGCAACCATGATCTGCACCTGCTTGCCCGAGCCGCCGGCGCGCGGACGCCACGGAGCAAGGACCGGTTCGACGAGATCCTGGACGCGCCCGACCGCGCCGAGCTGCTGGACTGGCTGCGCCACCGGCCGCTGATGCATCACGACCCCGATCTCGGCTACACGCTTGTCCACGCCGGCCTGCATCGCGACTGGGACCTCGATACCGCGCTTGGGGTGGCGGCCGAGGTAGAGACTATTCTCCGCGCCGACGATTACGAACGCCTGTTCGACTACATGTACGGCGACGAGCCGGAACAGTGGTCGCCCGACCTGACTGGCGAGGCGCGCATCCGCTGCGCCGTGAACATCTTCACGCGCATGCGCTACTGCCGGCCCGACGGCAGTCTCGACCTTGGGCCGACGGGCCCGCCCGGCACGCAGCCCGAGGGCCTGCTGCCGTGGTTCGAACTGCCCGGGCGCGCCAACGCCGATCTGCGCATCCTGTTCGGTCACTGGTCCACGCTGGGGTACTACAGATCGCGCGGCGCGTATGCACTCGATTCCGGCTGCCTCTGGGGTGGACGGTTGACGGCACTGGCGCTCGAACGCGAGCCGCGGGCGGTGCAGGTGGAGTGTGAGGGGGCGATGGTGCCGGTGGGGTGAGGGCCAAGGGCCAAGGGCCAAGGGCCAAGGTATCGTAGGCCGGTTTTTTCCGAAGGTAACAGCCGGCAGCCCCCGCACAAGACCGTGGCCTCGTCTGGCGCTCGAACGCGAGCCGCGAGTCGTGCAGGTCGAGTGTGACGGGCGATGGTGCCGATGGGATGAGGCGGCAGGGGCAAGGGCGAAGGAGTGAAGGCTGGCTTGCCCGGCGCCTTGCGTATTCGAGAGGTGCGCCAATCACGACCGCCGGGGAATGCCGGCTTACGTCCGCGCCCTTGGCCCTTGGCCCTTGGCCCTTGGCCCTTGGCCCTTGGCCCTTGGCCCTTGGCCCTTCGCCCTGCCGCCTGAACTCAGTCCCCGATCCGCTCCAGGATCAGGAAGCTGTAGGCACATTCGTGGCGCTCATCGGCCTCGTGGTCTTCGCGGAAGGTCTCGCGCCACTCGCCCATCTCGAACGCCGGGAAGAAGGTATCGCCCGGGTATTCGCCGTGCACCACCGTCAGATAGAGGCGGTCGGCCAGATTGAGCGTCGCCGCGAACAGCACACCGCCGCCGATGATCATCACCTCCGGATAATCGCGGGCTACCTCGAGCGCGCCCTCGAGACTCGGCACGACGGTCGCGCCCGGGGCCTCGAAATCGGGCTTCGTCGAGATCACGATATTCGGCCGCTCCGGCAGCGCCCGGCCGATCGACTCCCACGTGCGGCGCCCCATCACGATCGGCTTGCCCAGCGTGCAGCGCTTGAACCACTTCAGATCATCGGGCAGATGCCAGGGCAAGCGGCCTTCGTGACCGATCATGCGGTTGCGGTCGAGCGCAACGATCAGGCTGAGTTCGTGTTTCATACGGCCACCGGCGCGGGTATTGCGGGATGCGGATCATAGCCTTCGATATGGATGTGCGCATAGTCGAAGGCAAACAGATCATCCACGCCCGGATCCAGCCGGAGCGTCGGCCGCGGCAGGGGTTCGCGCTCGAGCTGCCGATCGACCTGGTCGAAATGATTCAGGTACACGTGTGCGTCACCAAAGGTATGGACGAACTCGCCCGCCTCATAACCGGTGACCTGCGCCACCATATGGGTCAACAGCGCATACGAGGCGATGTTGAAAGGGACGCCCAGGAACAGATCCGCGCTGCGTTGATAGAGCTGACATGAGAGGCGTCCGTCGGCGACGTAGAACTGGAACAGCGCGTGGCAGGGTGCCAGCGCCATGTCCGGCAGCTCCGCCACATTCCAGGCGGAGACGAGCAGGCGCCGTGAATCCGGATCCCGGCGGATGCGGTCGACCACATCCGCCAGCTGATCGATGGTCGCGCCGTCGGGCGCCGGCCAGGAGCGCCACTGACGACCGTATACGGGCCCCAGTTCGCCATCGGCATCCGCCCATTCATCCCATATGCGCACACCATTGCGGCGCAGATAATCGATGTTCGTGTCGCCGGCGAGGAACCACAGCAGCTCGTGGATCACCGACTTCAGGTGCACCCGCTTGGTCGTGACCAGCGGGAACCCCTCGTTGAGGTCGAAGCGCAACTGACGTGCGAATACGGAATGCGTCCCCGTCCCCGTGCGGTCCGATTTCGGTGTGCCGTGGTGGCGGACCTCGGCGAGCAGATCGAGATAGGCGCGCATACTAAGCTTCCATGAAGTTTTGTCTCACCGTGTCTCCGTGGCCGGTTGCTGACGCGCAAGGAAGAGTAACAGGATTCCGCCGAGGATCATCGGCACGCACAGCAGTTGGCCCATCGTCATCCAGCCGAACGCCACCGCGCCCAGGTGCGGGTCCGGCGCACGGGCGAACTCGACGGCGAACCGGAACACCCCGTAACCGAGCAGGAACAGCCCGGAGACGGACCAGCGTGGCCGCGGCCGGGCCGAGAACCACCACAGCAGGGCGAACAGCACGACGCCCTCGAGCAGGAATTCGTACAGCTGCGATGGATGGCGGGGCTCCGGACCGGCGCCGGGGAAAACCATCGCCCATGGGAGATCCGTGGGACGTCCCCACAACTCGCCGTTGATGAAATTGCCGAGGCGCCCGGCGCCCAGCCCGATCGGCGCCACCGGGGCAATGAAGTCGGTCACGTCGGCGAGGTGGCGCCCCTGGCGTCGGGCGATCCAGCCCATCGCGGCGATCACGCCGAGCATGCCGCCGTGGAAGGACATGCCACCCTCCCAGATGTAAAAGATCGACAGCGGGTCGGCCAGCAGTTCCCCGAAGCCGTAGAACAGCACATATCCGATCCGGCCCCCCGCCAGCACGCCGACCGCCCCCCAGAACAGCAGATCGTCGAGCTGTTCACGCCGCCAGCCCGGGGCACCATGGTCGATACGCCGACGCAGCAGCAGCCACGCCGCGGCGAAACCGATGAGATACATGAGGCCATACCAGTGGATGGCCACCGGGCCGATTTCGATCGCTACGGGGTCGATGCGGGGATAGTCGAGCATGGCGACACAGTGTACGGGATCGCCCCCCGTTCAGTCGCCTGTCGCGCGCACTCCAGCGGGCATGCGGACGGCTTCGAGCGGTCGCGGGCGGGCGTAGCCGTAGCCCTGGAGGAAATCGACACCGATCCCGCGCAGGACCTCGATCACCGCGTCGTTCTCGACGAACTCGGCGATGGTGTACATGCCCAGCGCGTGACCGACGTCGTTCATCGAGCGCACGATCGACTGGTGCACGGGATTGGAATGGATATCGCGCACGAACGCGCCATCGATCTTGAGGAAGTCGACGGGCAGATTCTGCAGATAGTTGAACGACGACAGTCCACTGCCGAAGTCATCGAGCGAGAAGCGGCAACCGCGGGCACGCAGCGCCTCCATGAACGCCCGCGCCGACGCGAGATTCGAGATCGCAGCCGTCTCCGTGACCTCGAAACACAGGTTCCGCGGCGACACCGCGTAGCGATCCATCTCGCCCAGCACCGTGTCGAGGAAACCGTCGCTGGCGAGCGATCGCCCGGAGAGGTTGATCGAGTACAGGGCGTCATCCGGGACGTCGTTGGAGGCGATCCAGGCGAGCGCGTGGCGGACCACCCATTCATCGATCGCCGGGGCGAGGTTGTAGCGTTCAGCGGCCGGCAGGAAGCTGCCGGGCTGGCGGATGGTGCCGTCCCCGTCCGCCATGCGCAGCAGGATCTCGAAATGGCGCACCGGCTCCGGCGTAACGGCATCGACGATATCCTGGCAGTAGAGGATCAGGCGGTCCTCCTCGAGGGCCCGGTTGATCTCGGTCACCCAGTGCATCTCGGCATGGCGCGCCTGCAGGGCCGCGTCGTCGGCCTCGTACACCTGCACGCGATTGCGCCCCTGGTCCTTCGCCATGTAACAGGCGGTATCGGCCGCGCTCAGCAGGATGTCCGTGCTCGGGCTCTCGGCATCGATGGAGACCACCCCGATACTCACCCCGATGGTGAAAATGTGTTCCGTCCACACGAACCGGAACTGCTGGATCGCCTCGCGCAGATCCTCGGCGATGGCGCGCGCGGCCGGGATCCCGCAGGGGTGCAGCAGCAGACCGAACTCGTCTCCGCCCAGCCGCGCCAGCGTCCCGCGCCCCGCCAGCCGGTCACCGAGCATGAATGACAGCTGGCGCAGGAGCTCGTCGCCCGCGACATGGCCGCAGGTATCGTTGACGAGCTTGAACTGGTCCAGGTCGAGGTAGCACAGCACGCCAGCGCCCGCGTCATCGCGGGCGGACTGCAGCACCTGATGGAGGCGATTCTCGAACTCGTAGCGGTTGATCAGGCCCGTCAGGGAATCGTGCGTCGCCTGCCAGCGCAGGCGCTCGGTCATGCGCTGGGCCTCGGTCACGTCATGGAAAATGAGCACGGCACCGACCACCGCACCACCCCGGTCGCGCATCGGCACGAGGGCGTAATCGACATAGCGCATCTCCCCGTCGTCGGCGTCCGCGGCGCCCGCGAGCCGTCCGATCCGCCGCGCGCCGGTCGTGCGGCGCTCATGCACGCAGCGGTCAACCAGATGGCTCTCGCGCTTCTGGCCGCCGCGATCGTATAGCGCCACGACCTCGTCGATGGGCCGGCCGACGGCGTCGGCCTCCGCCACGCCGGTGAGTTGGGTGGCGACGGGATTGATGTACTCGATCCGGCCTTCGGTGTCAGTCGCGATCACCGCGTCGACCACGGCCTCCAGCGTGGCCTGGGAAAACTCGCGTGCCTGCGAGGCGGCGCGCGCATGCGCCTCGGCCAGCTCGCGCGCACGGTTCGCCGCCACCTCGGCATCACGGCGCTGGCCCACCTCGCCCTCCAGTTCCGTGACCAGGCCGCGCACGCGCTCGACCATGGCGTTGAACGAGCGGATCGGGGTGGCGATCTCGGGTGGCCCGGCCGCGGTAACCGGGACGAAATCGTCTACGCCCCGCTCCTGGGAGACATTTTCGGCGGCCTGCTGCAGCCAGCGCAGCGGCTGCATCAGGCGGCGCAGACTGACCAGCGCGATCAGAATCGCCAGCGCCAGGATGGAGCCCGCCGCGAGCAGGACGAAATCACGCGTAGCGGCCAGCTGCTCATTGAGCAGCCCCACACCGGTCGCCGCCCGGATCGCGAACACCGGCTCATTCGCCCCGGCCGGCGTCAGGTAGCGGGTCGAGACGGTGTCACTGCCGTCAGCGAGACGCTGCCAGTCGTCTGTCTGGTAGAGCCGATCGCCACCGGGGCGCTCGATCCGGAGCGCGATCCCGGCATCCCTGCCGATCCGCGCCAGGGCCGCGACCGGATCACTGACCACCTCGACGAAGCCACCCGGCTCAATCCCCGGCAAGGGTATAAGCAGCGACTGTACGGGTACGCCGGCGCGGATGCAGGCCCTCTGGGCCATGCGGTCGGAGGCCAGCGGTGATGCCTCCGCCTCATCCGGCGCGGGGCACCCGCGAGACCGGGCGCCCGCCTCCGCCGCCGGATCGAGCGCCGCGTCCAGAACGCGGACGCCGGTGAGCGCGGCGTCCGCGGGCGCGTCGGCCAGCGCCGAGCGCATGACGGCATCGAGTCCATCCCCGCGCCCATTGCGCCACGCACCCCGGAACGCCGGATTCCGGGCAAGATCGAGGGCGAAGATCCGCTGACCGGCGGTCATCGCCTGGCGGCGATTGCGGACCTCGTTGCTGACGATATCCTTGAGCGCGGCGGCACGGTTTTCATGCGAAACCGATCGATAGATCCCCGCGCTGAAGAGCACCAGCGCCAGCGCGACCGCCCCCATTGCCAGCAGGCAAAGCGCGACGACGGTCTGCAGACTGGGGCTTTTTCGCTGCATCGTTTCCGGTCCGCCTTCCATCGTTCCGTGGTCGCCACGCCGGTGAAACACCGTGGCGGGATGGGCACACCATCGCTGCAGGAACGGTAGCAAGCAACGTGCCACCGCGCGGCCTCGCACACCGCCCGCGGTCGTCCCGAGTTGCCCGGACGCCCCGGACCTGGGCGCATCCGCTACAATCGCGCGGATTGAACGGGGAACATCCGCAATCTCCATGCGCCTGCTGCGACGCCTGAGCCGACTGATCCGACTGATCCCGCACATCGCCGTGGGCCTGTGGCAGGCAGCGACGATTCTGCCCCATGACCGCCCACCGCGCAGCCGACGCGAATGGGAAACCGTGCGCCGCTGGATCTACCGGGCGCTGGAGATCGTCGGTGTGGAGGTCCGCGTCCATGGCGAGCTCCCCGACGGGCCCGCCCTGGTCGTGTCGAACCATATATCCTGGCTCGACCTCGGTGCGCTGATCCCGGTGGTCGACGCCGGCTTCATCGGCAAGAGTGAACTCGAGCACTGGCCGGTGCTCGGTTTCCTGATCGCCCGCGGCGGTACCGTCTTCATCGATCGCCGCGGCAACGATTCCGCGGCCCGCATCACCCGCGAGATGATCCGCCGCCTGGAACAGGGCGACCGGGTCGCGGTGTTCCCCGAGGGCATGACCAACCGCGGTCCGATGCGCCGCTTCCACCCGCGCCTGTTCGAGGCCGCCCGGGCGACCGGCGCACCGATCCAGCCGGTCGCCCTGCACTACGACAACGACGTCGCCCCCTTCGTCGACCACATCGGCTTCGTGCCCCACCTCTGGCGCGTGCTCGGCGAACGCCGAATCACCGTCGATGTCTGGCTCCTGCCGCCGATCGTCACCGGCGACCGCGACCGGCGCTCGATCGCGCGCTCCGCGGAAGAGGCCGTCCGCAAGCAGTTGGCGGCAGCGACCGCCGAGGAAAGCGTCGTAGGCGGTAGTGTTTCCGGGTGACGCTTTACCGACATTCCTGCGTGGTGCTTCTTTCGGGCGCTGTCCGCGGTTCTCGCCAAGGCGCGAAGGGCGCCAGGGGACGCAAAGGAAATCAAAGGCTCGTTCGGAATGATCCCGTGCGCGTTTTTTATGCAGGTTGGCTTTGGCGGAAATCCGACAGGGCCCGATACGCGTAAGCGGTACGCGCCGGACAATGTCGGCAATCGCAGGCGGTCACGGGGATCGGCGATGTTACTCGCACGCTGACTCAGCGCAGACCATTCTCCCTCCTTTTTCTTCTTCTTCGCGTCCCTTGGCGCCCTTCGCGCCTTGGCGAGAACCCCGGACACCATCCGAAACGAGCGGCCCGTCGAGAACGTGCAGAAGCGGTCACGACCGTGCGGGCGCCACCGAGACCGCGGCCACGAACAGCAGCGCGCTCGCCACGACCATCGACGGGCCCGCCGGGCTGTCCCAGGTGAGGGAGGCCAGCAGACCGGCGGCGACCGCGAGGGCCGCGACCCCGGCGGCCAGCAACGCCATCGATGCCGGGGTACGGGCAAAGCGGCGGGCGGTGGCGGGCGGGATGACGAGCAGGGAGGTGATCAGCAGGATACCGACCAGACGCATCGCCACGGCGACGACGATGGCCAGCAGCAGGACGAACACGAGGCGCACGAGGGTGACCGGGATGCCTTCGACATGGGCCAGATCGGCGTGCACGGTCAGGGCCATCAATGGTCGCCAGAGTGTCACCAGCAGGAGCAGCACGACGGCGCCGCCCGCCAGAATCCAGCCGATGTCGCCCGCGGTGACCGCCAGGATATCGCCGAACAGGTAGGAGAACAGGTCGACGCGCACGTTCTCGAAAAAACTCAGGACGACCACGCCGAGTGCCAGCGTCGAGTGCGCGAGGATGCCGAGCACGGTATCGACGGCGAACTCGCTGAAGCGTTGCAGCGTGACCAGCACGGCCCCCGTCGTGAGCGCGGCGAGCAGCACGCCCAGCATGGGCTCGGCGCCGAGGACGACCCCGAGTGCGACACCGAGCAGCGCCGCATGCGAGAGCGTATCGCCGAAATACGCCATGCGCCGCCAGACGACGAAGCAACCGAGCGGCGCCGCGACCACCGCGACACCGACGCCCGCGACGAGCGCGCGCCAGACGAACGGATCGGCCAGCAGGTCCATCCCGATTACTCCCGCTCGACGACGTCGCCATGGACGTCGTGCTCATGGTCGTGTTCGTGGGTATAGACGGCGAACTCGCGGTCGATCGGACCGAACAGCCGCCGGTATTCGGGATGATCGGTGACGCTTGCCGGCTCGCCGGTGCAGCAGACGTGGCCGTTGATACACAGCACCCGATCCGTCGCCGCCATCACCAGATGCAGGTCATGCGAGACGAGCAGCACAGCGCAGCCGCGGCGCTCACGCAGACGCGCGATGAGCCTGTACAGCTCGCGCTGGCCCCCGATATCGACCCCCTGGGCCGGTTCATCGAGCACCAGCAGATCCGGTTCCCGCAGCAGCGCGCGCGCCAGCACAACGCGCTGGAATTCCCCGCCCGAGACCTGCTGCACGGGGCTGTCGAGCAGATGCGCCACACCGACTTCGGCGAGGGCCGCACGATACGCATCGCGCCCGGCGCGCCGGCCCAGCCCCAGGAAACCGGATACCGACAGCGGCAGCGTCGGTTCGATATGCATCCGTTGCGGGACGTACCCGATGCGCAGTCCCGCGCGTCGCCGCACCCGCCCACCGCCAGGGCGGAGCAGGCCGAGCAGCACCCGCACGAGGGTGGTCTTGCCGCCCCCGTTCGGGCCGATCAGGGTCACGATCTCGCCCGCGGCGATGGTGACACCGACATCATGCAGGATCGTGCGATCACCGAAGCGTACGCCGATGTCCTCCGCCCGGATCAGGGCCTCGCCCTCAGCCATTGCGGCAGTCTCCGCAGGTGCCTTCGACTTCGGGCAGTACCTCGTCGCCGAGCTCGAACCCGGCCTCCTGCGCCGAGCGCGCGACCGCGCGCGCGACGCGCTCGTCCTGCCATTCGAGCGCGCGGCCGCAGTGAGCGCAGACCAGGAACACGCCGCCATGCGCTCCGGTCTCCGGATGATCGCAAGCGACGAAACGACTCTGGCTGGCGAGGCGATGGACAAGACCGTGAGCCTGGAGGAATTCGAGCGCCCGGTAGACGGTCGGCGGGGCGGGATGCCCCCCTTCGTCACCCATGCGATGCAGCAGTTCGTAGGCCGTTACGGGTTCACCGGCGCGCACGATCAGTTCGTACACGAGCCGGCGCTGGGAGGTGAAACGGGCACCGCGGGAACGGCAGACCCGCTCCGCGCGGTCGATCGCGGCGTCCGGGTCGACGTGCATGTGGCCATGGTCGGTCATGTAACGAGCCTTGCGCTAGAACACGATATAACATAACATTCCGCGCGCCCGACGTCACCCGGATCCCGTCATGCCGCGCTCCTTGCCCGCCGCCCTGTTCGCGCTCGCGCTCCTCGGCGCCGCCTCCGCCGCTGCCGCCGGTCCGCGCGTGGTCGTCTCGATCGCCCCGCTGCACTCCCTGGTCGCGGCCGTTGCCGGCGAGCGGACGGAGCCGCACCTGATCGTCCCGGCCGGCCAGTCCCCGCACACCTTCTCGCTGGCGCCGTCCGATGCGCGCGCCCTGGCGCGTGCCGACATCGTATTCAGCGCCGGCGGCGCGACCGACCGGTTCCTCGAGCGCCCGCTGGATTCACTCGCCGGGGACGCGGTCAAGGTCCGCCTGCTGGACATGGACGGCGTCCGCACGCTCGGGGCCCGCAGCGGCGGTGTCTGGCGTAACCCGCACGGGGGAGAGGACGGCGGCGAGCAGGACACAGCGCATACGGGCGATGGAGACGAAGGGCATGGACACAAGCACGGCGACGACCCGACGCACGGAGACCCATCGGCTGAGACCGTTGACCCCCATGCCTGGCTGGACCCCCGCAATGCCATCGCCTTCGTCCGCGCGGCCGCGCAGCGACTCGGTCGCATCGACCCGGAACATGCGGGCGTGTACCGGGCCAACGCCGACGCGACGATCGAACGCATCAAGGCCATCGATATGGCCCTGAAGAAGCAGCTCGAACCGGTGGCCGAGCGGCCGTATCTCGTCTTCCACGACGCCTACCAGTACTTCGAATCGCGCTACGACCTGACACCGGCCGGTTCGATCGTGGTCGACCCGGGAAGGCCTCCGGGTGCGCGCCGCCTGTCGGAACTGCGCGAGCGGATCGGGGCCCTCGGCGCGACCTGCCTGTTCGTCGAGCCGCAGTTCGAACCGCAGATCGCCCGCACCATCGCCGAAGGGACCGGGGCGCGCATCGCCGAACTGGACCCCCTTGGGGCCGGGCTCACACCCGGGCCGGATCTGTACCCGGATCTGCTGCGGAAACTCGGTGAATCGCTGCGCGCCTGCCTGGCCGGGTCGGTCAGGTCCGACGGCGGATCAGGCTGAGGCCATCGCCGACCGGGATCATGCTGAGATCGACCCGGTCGTCCCCGTGGACATGGTCGTTGAACGCTCGCACCGCCCGGGTGGTCTCATCGTCACAGCCGGGATCGGCGACGCGTCCCTTCCAGAGCACGTTGTCGACGGCGATGAGTCCGCCCGGCCGGACCAGGTGCATGCAGGATTCGTAGTATTCGATCTGCCCTTCCTTGTCCGCATCCAGATAGATGAGATCGAAAATCGCGGCCACGCCATCGACCAGCCGTTCCAGGGCCGGCCCGGCCTCGGCGATCCGCAGATCGATCCGATCGTTCACCCCCGCCGCCGTCCAGGCCTCGCGGGCAATCGCGGTGGCGTTGTGATCCCGGTCGACACAGACGAATCGCGCCTCCGGCAGCACGGGCGCGAGCCACAGGGGCATGTACCCCGTGAATGTACCGACTTCCAGCACCTGGCGTGCCCCGCACAGACGCGCGATGAGGGCCAGCAACTGGACCTGTTCCGGCGAACTGATCTGGCCGCCGTTTTCGAGTCCGGCGGTGCGTTCGCGCAGGCGCCGGCAGTCGGCGGGCTCGCGCAGCGCGTGTTCGGCCAGATAGCGCTGCAGCGCATCGTCGAGCTGGAGCGTATGTGCGGACATGGGACCTCCGATGCGGGCGCCGGCCTCGCGCGGGTAACGGCTTTCCACCTATACTCGCCCGCCAGCGCCCGCCGGAGAAACCCCCAATGGCCGATCCCCGCGTTGAACTGATCGACTACTACCGGCTGTTACGACGGCATGGCTACAACGATTCCCACTCCGGCAACGGTTCGGTGCGCCTGGAAGATACCGCCTGGGTGACGCCCACGGGGGCCTGCGGTGACACGCTCACGTCCGACGCCCTGGTCGGCTGCCCGCTGGACGCCCCGCCGCCCACGGGGGCATCGCTCGACGCCGCACTCCATCTCGCGGTATACCGCGCCCGCCCCGAAGCCCGCGCGGTTCTGCACAGCCACGGGCCGCACGCGATCGCGCTGTCCCTCTCGGGCGAGGATTTCGTGCCGGTGGATTTTGAGGGGGCCGCGTATTTCCCCCGCGTGCCGGTACTGGATATCGCCTACGCCGACTATGTCGCGCAGTCGCCGGCCGCCGTGGCCGGCGCCCTGGCCGAGCACCCGGTCGCGATCGTCCGCGGCCACGGCGTCTATGCCTGGGGGGAGACGCTGGACCGGGCCTACAAGTGGAACTGCTCGCTGGAGGCCAGCGCCCGCATCGCATGGCTGGCGCGGGTCGCCGGTATCGCCCCCCGGGATTGAGGCGGCAGGCGGCGGGGTTGTAGGCGCGTTTTCGCCGAAGGCGAACGCGCGCATTCGGAGGTTCGGCGGGATCAGGCGCTTCAGGCGGGCTGCGCGCATTCGACCGGTGCGGTGGCGCCGGTCGAAGACGCGCCTACGGCCTACACCATCGTTGACGATGGATTCAGATCTCCATCATCTCGAAGTCTTCCTTGCTGGCGCCGCAGTCCGGGCAGGTCCAGGTGACCGGGACGTCTTCCCAGCGGGTGCCGGCCGGGATGCCCTCTTCCGGGGCGCCCTGCGCCTCGTCGTAGATATAGCCGCAGACGATGCACATGTATTTGCGGTATTCCATCATGCCTCCTGAAAGCTGGGCGCAGGCGGCGGCCGGGACGGCTGCCGGGGTGACTGCAGGCGCGGGATTTTCCCACAGCCGGGGTAACGGTGGAACCTGTATGCGGCACGCATGACACGGCCAACGCGAGCGAACCATGAAAACGGACAAGATGGACCGATCCCACTCGACGCGCCCCCCGTTGCGCGGGCTCTACGCGATCGCCGACCGCGAAACCATCGGCGACGAGCGCTTCGGGGAGGCCGTTGAAGCGGCGCTCCGGGGCGGTGCCGTCATGGTGCAATACCGGGACAAGGGGACGGACGCGGCGCGCCGGCTTCGGGAGGCACAATCGCTCGTGCGGGCCTGCCGGCGCTTCGGGGCGCGCTCGATCATCAACGATGATCCGGCCCTCGCGGCCGAGGCGGGCGCCGACGGCGTCCACGTCGGCGCGGGTGACGGCGACCCCATCGCCGTGCGTGAACGCCTGGGGCCGCATGCCATCATCGGGGTTTCCTGTTATGACCGGCTTGATCTGGCAACGCAGGCGAGCGCTGCCGGTGCCGATTACGTCGCCTTCGGCCGCATGTATCCGTCGACGACCAAGCCCGGCGGGCCCCGACCCGACCTCGGGCTGCTGGCCCGTGCCCGCGAGGCCACCGGCCTGCCCATCTGCGCGATCGGGGGGATCACCACGAACCGGGCCCCGGAGCTGATCGCGGCGGGCGCGGATCTGCTTGCCGTCATCGGCGACCTCTTCGAGCGCACGGACACCGCCGCCCGCGCCGCCGAGTATGCGACGCTTTTCGAGACATCATCGGCCCGCCAGGATCGTCCCTGAAGCACGACACGGGCGCGGCTAGGCCCGGCGGGGCCCTCAGCCCGGAACGCGACAACTGTTACACTGCGACGCTTTCCAGCAAAGACCACAGCGGAACCATGACCGAGAGTGAAAAGCTGTTCGAGCGCGCGAGCCACCGCATTCCCGGCGGCGTGAACTCACCCGCCCGTTCCTGGCGGAGCGTCGGCGGCACCCCCCTGTTCCTGGAACACGCCGAAGGGCCGTACGTGTGGGACGCGGACGGCAATCGCTATGTCGACTATGTCGGCTCGTTCGGGCCGGCGATCGTGGGCCACGCCCGCGGAGAAGTCGTCACGGCCGTCCAGTCGGCGGCCTCGAAAGGCCTTTCCTTCGGCGCGCCGACCGCCAACGAAAACGCCATGGCGGAGCGGCTCTGCGACCTCGTGCCCTCACTCGACATGGTGCGTCTGGTGAACTCCGGTACCGAGGCGGCGATGAGCGCGATCCGCCTCGCCCGCGGCGCGACCGGGCGCAACAAGGTGGTCAAGTTCACCGGCTGCTACCACGGCCACGTCGACGCGCTGCTGGTCCAGGCCGGGTCCGGTGCACTGACCCATGGCATCCCCGGCTCGCCCGGAGTGCCCGAGAGCGTCGTCGCCGACACCATCAGCCTGCCGTACAACGACATCAGCGCGGCCTTCGATGTGTTCACCGAATACGGCGACGAGATCGCCTGCGTGATGGTTGAACCGGTCGCCGGCAACATGAACTGCGTGCCGCCGGCGATGGGCTTCCTTGAAGGCTTGCGCGACCTGTGCAGCGATCACGGCGCCCTGCTGATCTTCGACGAGGTCATGACGGGATTCCGGGTCGGGCTGCATGGCGCCCAGGGCCGCTACGGCGTCACGCCGGACCTGACCGCCCTCGGCAAGGTCATCGGCGGCGGTCTGCCGGTCGGCGCGTTCGGCGGCCGCCGCGACATCATGGAACACCTGTCGCCGCAGGGGCCCGTCTACCAGGCCGGTACGCTGTCCGGCAATCCGCTCGCCACGGCGGCGGGACTCGCGACCCTGGAGATCGTGTCGCAGCCGGGATTCTACGAGGCCGTCGAGGCCACGACGGAACGGCTCGTCACGGGCATGCGCGAGCGCGCCGAGGCCGCGGGCGTCCCGCTCGCGACCAATCACGTCGGTGGCATGTTCGGCCTGTTCTTCACCGACCGGCCCGCCGTGCGCACCTTCGAGGATGTCCAGTCCTGCGACACGGACCGCTTCGCCCGCTTCTTCCACGCGATGGTCGCGGGCGGGGTGTACATGGCGCCGTCGGCGTTCGAGGCTGGATTCGTATCGGCCATGCATGACGATACGGCGATCGAGGCAACGCTCGATGCCGCCACCGACGCTTTTGCCAGCCTGAATGCAACCACGGAGGCCGCGCGCCATGGATGAAACGCTCAAAGACGAACTGACGAGCCGCGATAAATGGCTGCGCCTGCTCTACATCGTCGTGTATGTGGTGATGTTCCAGCTGGCCGAACTGATCCTGGCCGCGATCGTGGCCATCCAGTTCCTGTGGCACCTGTTCACCGGCGCCCCGAATCCGAGTCTGCGCGAATTCGGTCACCGCCTCGGCGCGTGGCTCGCCGAAACGGTGCGCTACGCGACCTATGCGAGCGAGAGTCGGCCGTGGCCCTTCGGTCGACCCTGGCCCGACGCCAGGGATCTGCCCGAGCGCGAGGAGTGAGCCGCGACGCATGAGCGAGACCGCCACGGGGCTGCAGGCCGTCATCTTCGACGTCGACGGCACCCTGGCCGACACTGAGCGCCACGGACACCGGGTCGCCTACAACCAGGCGTTCGAAGACCTTGGCGCCGATTGGGAGTGGGGCGAGACCCTCTATGGTGATCTGCTGCGCGTAGAGGGCGGCACGGAGCGCCTGCGGCATTACCTGCGCGAATACGAACCGGACTTCGAGCCGACCGAGGGCCGGGCCGCCTTCGTCGGTGCCGCGCACCGGCGCAAGAACCTCCATTACCACGCGATGCTCGGGGCCGGCGACGTCCCCCTGCGCCCCGGCGTGCGCCGCCTGATCGACGAGATCCGCGCGGCGGGTCTGAAGCTGGCGATCGCCTCCTCGAGCCTGCGGGCCAATGTCCGCGCGCTGCTGGTGAACGCGCTCGCGCCGGACGCGGAGACATGGTTCGACGCGATCGTCACCGGCGATGACGCCGCGACCAAAAAACCCGATCCCGACATCTACCGCCGGGTGCTGGAGCGCCTGGATCTGCCGGCGGATCGCTGCGTGGCGATCGAGGATTCCGAGAACGGTTGCCGCGCCGCCCTGTCGGCGGGCCTGCCGACCATCGTGACCCTTAGCAGTTACACCCACGAGCACGACTTCACGGGGGCCGTACTCGTGGCCGATACGCTCGGTGAACCCGATCGCCCATGGCGGGTGCTTGCCGGCAACGCCCATGGTCACGACTGGCTCGATCTCGAAGGCCTGCGCCAGCTGCACGCGCACGCGGTGGCGGGAAGCGGGGAATGACCCTGGCGGAGATCCTGCCCTTTCTCGCCCTCGGGGCGGTGGGCGGAACCCTCGCGGGTCTGCTCGGCATCGGCGGCGGCATCCTGATCGTCCCCGGCCTCGCCTTCCTGCTGGGCGACGGCACGGTCCCCACGGACCGGCTGATGCAGTTCGCGGTCGGCACCTCGCTGGCGACCATCGTCGCGACCGCGCTGTCGTCCATCCGCGCCCATCATGGTCGGGGGGCGGTCGACTGGCCGGTGATGGCGCGGCTCACCCCGGGCATTATCGCGGGCGCCCTGCTCGGGGCCGCGATCGCCGATCTGCTGCCCACACGAACACTGGCGATCGTGTTCGGCGTATTCCTGCTGGTCGTCTCCGTGCGGCTCTTTCTACCGGGCCAACCGGCCGCGCATCGCCGACTCCCGGGCTGGCCCGGCACGAGCGCGTACGGCGCCGGCATCGGCACCCTCTCATCCCTGCTCGGGATCGGTGGCGGCACGCTGACCGTGCCACTGCTCACCTGGCACAACACCGACGTACGTGCCGCGGTCGGCACCGCTTCGGCCTGCGGCCTGCCGATCGCCCTCGCCGGCACCGTCGGCTTCATCGTCATGGGCCTCGGCACCAGCGGACTGCCGGCCGGCGCGACCGGTTACGTGTACTGGCCGGCGTTCCTGGCGGTCGTCCCCACCAGCATGGCCTTCGCGCCCCTGGGCGCGCGTCTGGCGCACGCGCTGCCACGAATGTTGTTGCGGCGGGGATTCGCGATCTTCGTGGCGATTGTCGGTGTGCGAATGTTGATCGGGTAAAGGCGAAAGAAAACCGATCTCTCGCCAAGACGCCAAGTGCGCCAAGGAAGGCGAGAAATAACACTCGTAGGCGCGTTTTCGCCGAAGGCGAACGCGCGCAGACAGCGTGCCCATGCCCACAAGCGCGTCACCATCGGCGCGGTTCATGCCGCCATTGTCCGGCGCGAAAGCCAGTGGCGGATGAAACACCCCGGTACGCCGGACAAGGCCGGCCTACGCTTTGACTTCCTTGGCGCACTTGGCGTCTTGGCGAGAGATCGGTTTCCCTTCGGCTTTCATCCCTCCCACACCAATGTCTTGAACATGATATGGGCGTCGACATAGCCGTGGGTGGGATGCCGGAACGCGCCGGGGAGTGTCCCGACGATGCCGAAGCCGTGTTTTTCCCACAGGTGGATGGCGCCTTTGTTGGTCTCCACCACGAGGTTGTACTGCATCGCGCGGAATCCCATCTGCACCGCTTCGACCTGGGAGTGTTCGCACAGGGTTCCGGCGATGCCCTGTCCGCGCGCGCTCTCGGCCACGATGTAGCCGCAGTTGCACACATGTGCCCCCGGACCCGGCTGGTTCGGCTTGATGTAGTAGGTGGCGACCAGCTCGCCGGCCGGATTGAAGGCCACCCAGGTCGCGCTCGGCGCCTCGACCCAGCGCGAACGCGCCTCGGCCGGGTCGATGTCCGTGGGGAAGGCGTAGGTCTCACCCGCGCGGAAGACCGGCTCGAGCAATGCCCAAAGTGCCGGCCAATCGCGCTCTTCGAACGTGCGCAGCTCGATCATGTCCTGCCCATGCGTTGTTGCGGCTGTGCGGCCCCGGCTTAGAGACCGTAAACGGTCTCCTACGGCTGCGCGAGCATACCGCGTTTGAGGTCACCGTCCGGCGGCTCCGGCCCGAGGAAGACCGCAAGCAATGCCCGGAAGAAGCCACCGCCCTCGATCACCCCCGCGCGCTGGCCATTGATCCGGACTTCGGTGCCCTGCCCGGGGATATACTCCAGCGTGAAGCGGTCACCGGCCGTGGCGTCGGGAAACAGGTCGATGAAGCGATCGATCCGTTCGCCCAGCGGCTCCAGAGCCGCATCCGCGTTGTTGGCGGCGAACCCTTCCTGCCATGCCGCGGCCAGCTTGTCGCTTGAGACCTCGTCATATATGAAGTGCATATCGATACGCCCGGGCTGGTCGGTGTCCAGGATCCGCTCGACGGGCTGCTTCGTGGTCGGCAGATACAGCGCGCCGACGTAGATATCGAAGAAGAACTTCTCGCGCAGCCCGGCACCGTGCAGGGGCAGTTCGGTGCCGTCGCGGGTCGTCACCCGGTCATCCAGGCGAACCCCACCGATTTCGGAGGCGCTCGCCGCGCCGGGGAGCAGGCTCAAGAGCAGCACGCAGCTTACGATCCATCGGCGCATGGCGACCGTCCGTTCCCGTGTGAACGAAGCATAACCCCGCGGCGGGGAACTGCGACAGGACTCGGGGGCATGGAAGCCTGGTCAGCGCTCAGTCCGGCCACAACACGAGCAGCCAGACGCTCGCGGCCAACAGAAGAGTCAGCATGACGGCCGCGGAACCGACGTCCTTGGCGCGGCCGGAGAGCGGGTGCTCGCCGGCGCCGAAACGATCGACGACCGCCTCGACGGCGCTGTTGAGCAGCTCGACGATCGGCACCAGCAGGATGCTGGCGACCAGCAGGGCCCGCTCGACCCCGCTCGCCCCCAGCCACAGGCCCAGTGGCACGAGGACGGCGGCGAGCACCGCTTCCTGGCGAAAGGCCGATTCGTGACGCCAGCAGGCAGCGAGGCCCTGCAGCGAGAAACGCGTGGCATGGACGATACGCGTGATCCCGGTGTAGCCCGGTTTCATGGCGATATTCCCTTCGGACGGTAGCGGCGCGCGTGTGGGCCGGTGTGCGGATCCCTGAACATGGAATACGCCTCCGCGCGCTGCCGCTTCGTGCAGGACTGACCGGACCGCCGCGCGGCCCGGGGCATCATGCGACCGGCCGATGTCCCGCGTGTGACAGACCGCCGCGGCCCGGGCGGGCCATCCGGCTCAGCCCTCGGCGGCGGCCGGCGTCGAATCCTCCGGGGACCAGCGCAGATGCAGTTCACGCGCGGCGCGCACCTCGTCCAGGCGGCGCAACGGCAGCGTATGCGGGGCGGTACGCAGGAGTTCGGGATTGTTCTCGGCCTCGTCGCGGATCGTCCTGAACACCTCGACCATACGATCCAGGTCTTCCTTCGCCTCGGTCTCGGTGGGCTCGATCAGCAGGCACTCCGGCACCAGCAGCGGGAAATACATGGTCGGCGCGTGGAAGCCGTAATCGAGCATGCGCTTGGCGAAGTCCATGGCCGAGATGCCGAACCGGTCATGCTCGCTCTTGAGCGTAACCAGGAACTCGTGGCTCGCGCGCCGCTTCGGGAAAGCGACCTCGAAGCCGGCCTCGCGTAACTGTGTCATCAGGTAGTTGGCATTGAGCGTGGCGTACTCGGCGACGCGCTCCATGCCGCGGCGCCCGAGCATGCGGATATAGACGTAGGCCCGCAGCAGCACACCGGCGTTGCCGGCGAATGCCGTCATCCGGCCGATCGTGTCCGGGCACTCGGCCTCGGTGCGCCAGACGTAGCGGCCGTCCTCGTGCGCGACCATCGGGGTCGGCAGATAGGGCAGCAGGTTTTCGCGCACGCCGACGGGACCCGCACCGGGACCGCCCCCGCCATGCGGTGTCGAGAAAGTCTTGTGCAGATTCAGGTGAATGACGTCGAAGCCCATGTCACCGGGGCGCACCTTGCCCAGGATGGCGTTGAGGTTGGCGCCGTCGTAATACAGCAGCCCGCCCGCCTCGTGGACGATGGTCGCCATCTCCTCGATGTTGCGCTCGAACACGCCCACCGTGGAGGGATTGGTCAGCATGATCCCCGCGGTCTGCGGACCGACCGCCTCACGCAGCGCGTCGAGGTCGACATCACCCTCGTCGTCGGTCGGGAGTTCACGCGCCTGGTAGCCGCACATGCTGGCCGAGGCCGGGTTGGTGCCGTGGGCCGCGTCCGGCACCAGGATCTCCCGGCGCTCGGTATCCCCGCGGGCATCGTGGTACGCGCGGATCATCGACACACCGGCGAACTCGCCCTGGGCGCCCGCGGCCGGGGCGAGCGACACGCCGCGCATCCCGGTGACCTCGGCGAGGATGTTCTGCAGATCGTACATGCAGGCGAGATACCCCTGCCCCGCTTCCGGCGGTGCCAGCGGATGACGCTCAAGGAAACCGGGCAGCATCGCCAGCGCGTTACACGCGCGCGGGTTGTGCTTCATCGTGCACGAGCCCAGCGGGTACACGTGCGTATCGATGGAGAAGTTCAGCTGCGACAGGCGCGTGTAATGGCGCACCGCCTGGAGCTCGGAGACCTCGGGCCAGCGCGGACGCGCTTCACGGCGCAGTGCCTCGGGGAGGTCATCCGGCTCGGGGGCCGGCGGCAGCATCTGTGCGCCGTTGCTGCGCCCCGGATGCGAATGGTCGAAGATCAGTTCGGTCATGACAGCAGTTTCCGATCAGTGTTGACCGGGACACCGGCCGTAACGGCAGGGCGACCCGGTCGCTGCGGGTTCCGGTCTACGCGACCGCGCGGGCCAGCGCCTCGGCGAATGCCTTGCGCTCGTCGTCGCGGTGCAGCTCGGTCGCACAGACGAGCACCGCATCGCCCAGTTCGTCGTAATACGGCGCCAGCGCGAGTCCCCCCAGGATGTCCTCGCCGGCCAGATCGCCGAGCACGTCGGTCACCGGACGGCCCTCGATGCGCAGTACGAATTCGTGGAAGAACGGCCCGTCGAAGGCGGCACTGACGCCGTCGATCGCGCACAGTTCGTCGCGCAGCGCGCGTGCGTTGGCGTGGCAGTGCCGCGCCACGCGCTCGAAGCCCTCGGGCCCCATGATCGACATGTACAGGGTCGCCGCGGTGACCATCAAACCCTGGTTGGTGCAGATGTTCGAGGTCGCCTTCGAGCGGCGGATATCCTGTTCGCGTGCCCGCAGGGTCATGACGTAACCGGTGTTGCCGTCGGCGTCCAGGGTGCGCCCGACCACGCGGCCCGGCATCTGGCGGGCGAGGTTCTTACGCGTGCAGAGGAACCCCATATACGGCCCGCCGGCGGACAGCGGTATCCCCAGAGGCTGGCCCTCGCCGACAACGATGTCGACGCCGTTGCCGCCCCATTGCCCGGGCGGCGTCAGCAATGCCAGCGCGGTCGGGTTGGCGACGGCAATCACCTGGGCGCCGCGTTCATGCGCCCGATCGGTCAACGCGTCGACGTCCTCCAGGCGGCCGAAGAAGTTCGGCTGCGGGATCACCACCGCGGCGACCGGGTCGTCGCCGAGGACGGCATCGAGCTGGTCCAGCGGCGTCGTGCCGGTCGACCGGTCGAAATCGACCTCGACCAGTTCGATCCCCTGGTTGCGCACGATCGTGCGTGTGGCATCGCGGTAATGCGGATGCACCGCGCGGGGCACGATTACGCGCTTCGATTTGGCCTTGCGGTTCCCGCGTACGGCCATGAGGATCGCCTCGGCGAGGGCCGATCCGCCGTCGTAGAGCGAGGCGTTGGCCACTTCCATGCCCGTGAGTTCGGCCATCATGGACTGGAACTCGTAGGTCACCTGCAGCGTGCCCTGGCTCGCCTCCGCCTGATATGGCGTATAGGCGCTGTAGAACTCGCCGCGGGTGGTGAGCTGCCAGATGGCCTGCGGGATATGGTGCGGATAGGCGCCCGCGCCGACGAAACACAGCGGGCGACCTTCCTGCGCCGCCCGGCGCTCCATCAGCCGATTGACGGCCATCTCCGGCATGCCTTCCGGCACGCCCTCGAGCTCGCCGGCACGCAGCCCACCCGCGATCTCATCAAACAGCCCGTCGATATCCTCGACGCCGATGGCGTCGAGCATCGTGCGGACATCGGTATCGGTATGGGGAATAAAAGGCACGTCGGCTGTCGCCTCCTCAGTCTTCTTCGGACTCGGCGAAGGCCTCGTAATCGGCCGCGCTCATCAATTCGTCCAGGGCGTCCGGATTCTCGACCCGCAGCTTATAGATCCAGCCCTCGCCGAACGGATCGTTGTTGACCAGTTCGGGGCTTTCGTCGAGCTGCTCGTTGGCACCGACCACCTCACCGGCCACCGGCGCATAGACATCCGAGGCCGCCTTGACCGATTCGACGACGGCGGCGGCGTCACCGGCCCCCAGACTCGATCCGGTCTCCGGCACCTCGACGAACACCAGATCACCCAGCTGCGCCTGGGCATGGTCGGTAATGCCGATCGTCACCACGGCGTCGTCCTCGAGACGGAGCCACTCGTGGTCGCGGGTGTATTTCAGATCACTCGGTACTTCACTCATGGACTGGTCTCCCTCTGACAGGGTTGCCGCGCTCAGACGGCGGGCTTGCCTTTACGAACGAACGGGTAGTCGACGACCTGGGCCGGTACCCGCCGTTTGCGAATCTCGATCTCGCAGTCGCCACCGGAGCCGGCCGGCACCCGGGCCAACGCGATGGGCCGCTCCAGGGTCGGCGCGAACCCGCCACTGGTGACGATGCCCTCGCCGGCATCGGTATGCACCACCTGCCCTTCACGCGGGACCGCGCGCCCTTCCGGCAACAGGCCCACCAAGACGCGATCGGCGCCCGCCTCGCGCTGTTTCGCCAGCGCTTCGCGGCCGATGAAATCGCGCTCCGCGGGGTTCCAGGCGACGGTCCAGCCGAGCCCCGCTTCCAGCGGTGTGGTTTCTTCGTCCATCTCGTGACCATACAGCGCGAGACCCGCCTCGAGCCGGAGCGTGTCGCGGGCGCCGAGACCGGCCGGCGAGACACCGGCCTCGATCAGCGCGTCCCACAGGGGCGGCGCCTTGTCCTTCGGCAGCATGATCTCGTA